>NATK01000044.1 GCA_002085285.1 Candidatus Latescibacteria bacterium 4484_7 | reverse complement strand
TAAGAGGTGTGTGATGAAGAAGGAAAGATATTCGTCCCTCGCTGAAATCAATATTACTAATCTCGTCGATGTAATGATGGTTCTTCTCATCGTTTTTATGCTTACTGCTCCTTTTCTTCAATCTGGCGTGAAGATCAACCTTCCCAAGGCCGAGGCGAAGGTACTCGAAGAGAAAGAGGGAGTGATCGTTTCGATAGACAGTGAAGGACGGATATACATCGACGGCGGTGAGGTGGCGTGGCCGGAGTTCACGGCGAGATTCCGCAAGGCACTTGAGACTTCAGTACCACGGGTCTTTCTAAAGGCTGATAGGGACACACGCTACGGCATCGTGATGAAGGTCATAGGGAGGATAAAATTCCTTGGAATAGAGGATGTGGGGTTGGTCGCCGAGCAGGAGGATAAGAAGTAGCGATGGGAGGCGTTGTTAAGGCGGATGATGCGAAGATAGAGAGGGTGACCCGTGCCTTCGTAGAAGAAGAGCGATAATGGGGGTGGGTCGGGGCCGATGAAGCTTTCCCTTGTTGTTTCGATATTGATCCATGCAATCGTACTCGGGACGCTTTTGTTCGTTTTCAAGATCGTCCCGGAGGTTCGTCTTCCTCAAAAGATCTATTCGGTCAGGATAATCCGTGCGGTAACAGGGGCGAAGAAGGAGTCACCCGCAGCGGAGAAGAAGGCACAGCACAAGAAGCCGAGGGTTATCAGGAAGAAGGTGCCGGCAAGGAAGAAGAAAAAGGCACCGCCCAAGAAGAAGCCCGAGAAGAAGCCCGAGAAGGCTGCGGCAGAGAAGGAAAAACCTATGGATGTGACGGTGAAGAAAGAAGGCAACACTTCGGTTGCCGTCGATGCCGAACGTTTCCCCTTCTCTTACTACATAGAGGCGGTTCAGGGGAAGGTGAGCCGCAACTGGTTCGGGGCGGTGGCAAAGGGTGGTGAGGGACTCCAATGTGTTGTTTATTTCAGGTTGCAGAGGGACGGCAGGGTGGAGGACGTAACAATCGAGAAGAGCTCTGGAAGCACGTACTTCGATCAATCGGCACTGAGAGCTGTGAGGAGTTCATCGCCTTTTCCGCCTCTGCCGAGAGCGTTCGTAGGGTCATACCTGGGGATTCACTTTACGTTTATTCAAAAGGGATGATATGAAGCGTCTTTCCGTGATTATATCAATAATCGTTCTCGCCGCTTCTACGCTCACTGCTCAAACAGACGTGTATCTCCAGACCCAGAGAACAGGTATGGGGAAGACGCCTATCTTCGTCGATCATTTCGGCCCTATGAAAGGTGAGATGCGTGGAGATGCCCGATCGATCAGGTCGATTTTGGTAAAAGACCTCGAGTACTCGGGAATCTTCGAGGTGTCTGGCCCCGAAGACGCTGACAGCTCGATGACCGCAGTCGCCAGGGTAGAGGCGACCCTCGGGTCTTCGGGGGAGAAGCTTTTGCTCGAAGCACAGTTGATGGATTTTTCGAGCAACGAGGTGATCTTCAACAAGAGTTATCGGTTCTCGAGGGGAGCCTTGAGGGCCGTCGCTCACAGATTGAACGATGAGATCATCCATTTTCTGGTTGGTTCGAGTGGGATAGCACAAACGAGGATACTATTCTGCAGAAAAGAGGGAAGCTACAAGAGTGTTTTTCTCGTCGATTACGACGGCTACGGCCAGAGAAGGCTGACCAGGGGTGAGCTGGCTGTGTCGCCGAAGTGGATGGATGAGAATCGATTTACTTATACTTCATACAGACACGGGAACCCGGACTGCTATATCGCTGATCTCGCAAAGGGAAAGAAGTGGGTGATCTCGGCGAGGAAAGGTCTGAACATAGCCGGCAGTTATTTTGCTCCGAGGGACCAGCTCGCCGTTACGATGAGTATGAGCGGCAACAGTGAGATATTCCTCATCAAGGGAAGCGATGGTAGTATAGAGAGGCGTCTTACGAGGAACAGGGCGATAGATTGTTCTCCCTCGTGGTCCGCAAACGGTGCCGAATTGGCCTTCGTCTCCGATCGCACTGGGTCGCCGCAGATATATGTCATGGACAGGTTCGGCGGGAACGTGCGCAGGTTGACCTGGGGGGGCAACTACAACACATCACCGGCATGGTCGCCCGATGGCGAGATGATAGCCTACTCATCGAGGGAGGGCGGGCTCTACAGGCTCAAACTCATCTCTCCCGACGGATTGAGTGAGGAGACAGTTTTCGAAGACTATCTCAGCTACGAAGATCCATCCTGGGCACCCGATTCGAGACACATCGCGGTCACGGTGAGGTACGGAAAAAAACCGTGGATAGTAATAGTGGACATCGAGACGGGGGAGAGGAGAAGGCTCGTTCAGGGCGAATCTCCTTCCTGGTCTCCGTAGAACGGGAGGTGGCCGCAAATCGAACAAAAGCAAAAAATGATGTTTGAAAAAACTCGGTTTGAGTGTATGATATCGGCTAAGGGCGAAGCAGAATTGGCGGACCCTTGTGTCGTTTGAGAGTGAGAACTAAAATCAGGAGGTGCTCGATGTCGTTGAATAAAATCCTTGTTATCATGCTTGCCTTTGCACTCATCTTCTCTGCCTGTGCAAAGAAGGCGGTCGTACCGGTCAAAGAAGAGGTGCAGTCGCAGACGAAGGTTTCTCCTCCTCCGTTGGAAGAGGTCGAAAAACCGAAGCCTGCTCCCGTAGAGAAGAAGCCGGAGAAGATCGTTCTAGAAGACGTTTTCTTCGATTTCGACAAGTATGATATCAAGGACCAGTACAGGAAGGTGCTGGCAAGAGATGCCGAGATTCTTATCAATCATCCTGATTTGAACCTCCTCGTGGAAGGACACTGCGATGAGAGAGGAACGAACGAATACAACCTCGCGCTCGGGGAAAAGAGGGCAAAGGCTGTAGTGGACTTTCTCGTGGCTTACGGGCTCGATAGAAAGCGGATCTCGATGATCAGCTACGGAGAGGAGAGACCGTTTGATCCGGGTCATAACGAGGCTGCATGGGCGAAGAACAGAAGAGCCCACCTCGTAATCAAGAAGTAAAATGGTTGCAAAAGAAAAGAAATTCTTTTACGTAGCGATTTTTTTGCTGCTTGCCTCACCGTTCGTTCTTGGAGGCTGCTGGGGGAGAATGTTCTTCCACATGCCCGGCGAGACGTTCTCTACATCGAGAAAGGTGGACTCGCTGCTCGCAGAGAACGCGAAACTCGAAACAAAGGTCGATTCTCTCGCCGAGATGTTGAATGTCACTCAGGACTACACTAGGGTGGCCAATGCGCAGCTTAAGATCGACATTGAAGAGATCAAAGACGACATAAACGCGCTGAAGGAAATGCTTCGCGAGGGAGGGACGAGTGGCGGATTGCGGGCGGCCGGGAGGAGACCTGCTGCACAGGATACCTCTCGGGGCACTATCCCCGCTGCTACGGATACCGGCCTTGCCGTTTCGCCCGCTTTGCCCTCTTTGGTGCCTGGCGCAAATACGAGCGGGAAAGCGGGAGTGATGAAGAATTCCGCGGCTGAAACAGGCACGGAAACCGCTGAAGAGGTAAAAGGCACTGCTACTGATACAGATACCGCCCAGACGAAGGCGATTCCTTCGCCGGAGGCAATATACAGGCAGGGATATCTGTATTTCAATCGAGGGGCTTACAAGCTCGCCATAGAGGAATTGAGCAACTTCTTGAAGGCGTACCCCGACGAACCGCTCGCCGAGGACGCCCATTTTCTAAAAGGCGAAAGCTTTTTCGAGCTGGGCAGTTTTTTCGATGCAATCAAGGAATTCTCGACTATCCTGTCGAAATACCCCAGGGGAGACAAGGTGCCCGGTGCCCTTCTCAGGATGGCGTTGGCATATGAGAAGGTCGGCGAAAGAGACCTTGCACTGGGTGTTGCAAGGAGGCTTGTAAGGGAGCATCCGTATACCGAAGAAGCGTCGGCCGCAAAGGAGCATTTCAAAGAGCTGAGCACGAATTGAGCCGCGCTTCGTCTTTTCTGAAGAATTTGCAGAGTTTGCCGTGAAACCAGGCCAACGATGACAGGGGGGGTGTAGGAAAATACCTTGGAATCGGTTCAGCACCTCCTTTATATACCGATAATAATAGTTCTACTGCTGTTTTCGGCCTTCTTCTCCGGCTCCGAAACGGCGTTCTTTTCGTTGAGTAGCTTTTCGCTCGGTACATCCATGAAAGGCGGAAGAAATAGGGAGCTGATCAAAAGCCTTCTGCGAAATCCGCGTTCATTGCTCGTTACGATTCTTTTCGGCAACATGCTCGTCAACATAGCGAGCACGAGTATCGTGACTGCTTTCGCGATAAGGATGTACGGTGACAAAGGCATAGGTTTCGCAGTTGTATTGATGACATTCTCAATCCTTCTTTTCGGTGAGATCCTGCCAAAGAGCATTGCGCTCAAGAGCTCCGTCACGATAGCGGCAGTTTCAGCTCCTGTCATGAGGTTTCTCATGACATTCTTTATGCCTTTCCGAGTGATTTTGACCGTGCTTGCCGACTATACGGTTGAGAAGAGCAAGGATCTATTCGGTGATGTCAGCACGAAATACCGTGTCGAGGAGCTCGCTACGGCCGTTGAGGCGGCTCATACAGAGGGTGTATTCGGAGAATTCGAGAAAGAAGTGCTCGTGAACCTGCTGCTTTTCACCGAGACGACGGTGAAGGAGATATTGGTGCCGAGGGTGGATGTGTTCATGCTCGAGGTGAACACGCCGTTCAGCGAGGCTTTGATTGAGGTTAAGAACCATGGGTTCAGCAGGGTCCCGGTTCAGAAGCATCATCAAAGAACCTGTGTTCGTGCCGGAGAGCAAGAAGGTCAGGGAGCTTTTCGGTGAACTCACAGCAAAGCATCAGCATATTGTGATCGTCGTAGATGAGCATGGCGCTTTCGAGGGTATCGTTACACTCGAAGACCTGCTTGAAGAGATTTTCGGTGAGATTCGTGACAGGAGGGAGCCGAGCGCAAAGGAGTATCTTGTGATCGACCACGATCATTTCGTGGTGGAAGGAACGATGCACATCGAAGATGTGAACAGATTGATCGGTGCAGATTTCGAATCGAAAGAGGTAGAGACCATTGCAGGGTTTATGATCGAAAGACTGGGGAGGATACCCGGTGAGGGAGAATCATTCGAAATAGATGGCTTCAGATTTCTGGTGGTCTTGGCCGATGAAACCCACATAGAGAAACTCAGGATAGAAAGGATCGATGCCTCGAGGGAATAACCATGGGGAGTTTTTATCTCTTGATCATAATAATAGTAACGATCGTTCTCGAAGCCTACTTCGCCGGCTCCGAAACAGCAGTCGTGTCGTGCAGCAAGCTGAGGCTAAGGTACAAGGCCAAAAAGGGTTCGAGAGCGGCTATGAAGGTGGAATCGTTCCTCAGAAGGCCCGAGCAGTTTTTCAGCACTGTTCTTGTTGGAACGAATATTTCCGTGATCATTTGTACGGCCTCGGCGACGGCACTCGCGGTCAGACTCTTCGATCACTCCGGAGCTCTAATCTCCACTGTTGTGATGACACCTGTTCTTCTCGTATTCGGAGAGGTTATACCGAAATCGATCTTTCTCTATCATGCAGACAAGATTGCAATTATCGTCGCACCCGTGTTGGATTTTTTCTATTACATATTATGGCCTATTGTCTTTCCGGCCAATCTCCTTGTGCACGCCTTTCTCAAGGTGAGCAGAGCAGCGGAATGGAAGACTAATCTGCTTTCTTCCAGGGAAGAACTCGTTTACCTCTATTCGGTGGGAAAGGCAAACGGTGCTCTCGAGAGGCGCGAAAGAATTATAATGGATCGAATCTTCAGCTTCGAAAGTGTCAAATTGAGAGATGTGATGATTCCCGCCGACAGGGTCGTTTCTTTCCCCGTCAACTCGACGGTGGACGAGGTTGTCGAAAAGGCGAACAAGTACAGCTACTACCGCTTCCCGATAACGACGCCGGACGGCTCGAGAGTCGTTGGCGTCGTCTCTCTGTTCGATCTGCTCGGTCTCGACGGCGGTGAAAAGCTCTCGTCTGTCATGCATCAGCCGAAGTTCGTTTCTTCCGATGATTCGGCCGAAAGAGTATTCCTGGATATGAAGGGGCAGTCGATTCACATGGCTGTGGTAACGGATGAAGATGGCGCATATATAGGGATCGTGACTCTGGAAAATATTCTCGAAAGTATCGTTGGCCGGATATACAGCGAGTATGAGAAATGAACACCGGTGGGGTATAGGGAGGGTTGTTTTGAGTGAATTTGAGACAAGGGGCACGGTAATGACGGCGCCTCCGGCGCTTATGCCCGGCTCGCGAAGGATGGTCATATACGCCGATGGCGCATTTAGCCCTCTCGATGCCAAAACGGGCGTGTGCCTCGTGCGCTTCGTCCCCGACGAGGTGGTCGCAGTGATCGATTCGACTAGGGCACCTTCCACGGTGGAAGAGGCTCTCGGATTCGGCGGGGCTATCCCGATCGTTCCCTCATTGGAAAAGGCTCTTCGTTTCCGACCCAATTCTCTGGTAATAGGTATGGCTCCGAAGGGGGGTATGCTCCCGGGGGGTGCTTATGATGTGATCAAGAGATCGATTGAAAACGGGCTTCACATCATAAGCGGCATGCATCAATTCTTGGGTGATGATTCCATTCTTTCTTCTATGGCTCGAGACAATGGGGTCCTGATCTGGGATGTAAGAAAGGTGCCCCGGGATCTCGGGGTTTCCTCGGGAATGGGATGCAGTAGCTGCTCGGTCGTCATGACGGTCGGCTCGGACTGCAATTCGGGCAAGATGACGGCCGCACTCGAGATCTTCAGTGGATTGGTCGCTGCGGGGATCGACGCATCGTTCGCTGCGACGGGACAGACCGGGATAATGATCACGGGAAGGGGAATATGTATCGACAGGGTCGTCTCCGATTTCATCGGCGGGGCGACGGAGACACTCGTTCGTGAATCGTGCAGGGGAAAGGATGTTGTCTTGCTCGAGGGGCAGGGCTCGATACTCCATCCAGGATATATAGGAGTTACGATGGGAATGATCGGCGGCGCCTTGCCGCATGCCTTCATATTGTGCCATCAACCAACGAGGAAGGTTATAAGAAAATTTACGATCAAAATCCCACCGCTCGACAGGTTGATAGAATTGTACGAGAATGCAATCGCAGGAATAAAGGGGATACCGGTGATAGCGATAGCACTCAACACATTCGATATGAATGATGGAGACGCTTTGAAAGAGATAGAGTCTGCGAGAGCAACGACCGGCCTGCCCGTTGACGATCCGGTGAGATTTGGAACCGATGTGATAGTGGGAGCGGTCAAAGATTTTCTCGGACGGAGCGAGTGAGCGGTGTATCTATTGCAATCTGATATTCGATGAAGTATCTTTGCATATCCTGAAAAAATTGCAGTAGCGGCAATTGTGATTGTCAATTTTGGGAAAGTTTTCGGGCGGAAGGGGAAGGTTCGCCTCGATGTCATGGCCCTCGAGCACGCGTGAGAGTTTGTCTATACCGTTTCTTATATAGCTCTCAAAGACAGATATAGAGTTTTCTTCAACCCTGTACTGTTCGATACTGCCTCCGTCGAGGAGGTTTACCTCGTACAGCCTTATATTGTCCGGCTCTTCGCCCAGCACCTTCGATGCATAATAGGCGTAGACGCCGAGCTGTATCTCGGACGCACCGCCTCCTTGTTCTTTTTCATCATTTGCTCCGTCTCTTCTGTGCGTTTTCCAATCGACTATGTTGAATGTTCCATCGCTCCCTCGGAAGATGAAATCGGTTTTCACATGAATCAACGCGCCTTCGAAGTCGAAGCTTTGAGAGAAAGAGCCGATGTCTATATCCTCAATGATCCATTTGCTCGTCTCTGTTTCTCTGAGGATTTCGAGGATCGGGGAATGGTAGAATCCGTCGACCGCTGCTGTCGTTTCAGCCAGTGTGGCCGAAACCTTTTCACTTGGCAGCTCTATGTTGTATTCGTGCTCGAAGAGTGCCAACCAATCCCTGTTGAGCTTGCCGTTTCTCTTCTTCGGCTCCGTCAGATATCTCTTGGTCCTCGAGAATTCGAACTGCCTGTTGAAGTGCTCTTCCGTATAACGGAGCACATCTCTTCGATCGGGCAGTTTTCCCCTTCTCTTCGTTGACTGGAGAATCTTCGAAACTACGTAATGAACGAGTTGCCCCCTCCATAGCGGGAGCGAAACGAGCCTCTTCAGCTTGAATGACTCTCGCGCTATCTCGGATGCATCATTGTTCCAGCCGCCCCAGCTCAGATAATAGTGGAAGTAGTATCGGCGCTTGCACTCGTCGAACATAGCCTCTCTCGAGAGAGACCAGCCGAATCTGTTGATCAACGGCATTACTTCTTTTTGGGCTTTCTCGCCCTTTTTGCCGCCGCCTTGGCCTTGGGTTTAGCCTTGATTGCCTTTTTTGTTCCAGCTTTGCCCTTTGCCTTTGCTTTGCCTGCGTTTACCCTTTTGTCCTTGGTCTTAGCTGATATCTTGGCAGCTGCCTTTTTCCTCGTGTATTTTCTCTTGGGTCCTTTGCGATCGAAGATTCCCCTGTACACCTTGTTTTCGAGACGGAAACTTTCGAACTCGTAATCGAACTTGAATGTCTTTTCGCCTCTCAGGGCAACCATCTTTTCCGTGTACATGTAGAGATGATACTTCGAAGAAGTTTTCTGCTGTGCGAGATTCTTGAATTCCTCGATGCTGAAGAGCCACACTCTCAGGGTGCTCAGATCTACACAGGCAATAACGTCTGCTGTTGTGTTTTTCGGAACCCACCAGTCTAAGGCCATCTTCCCCTGTCCGCCGACCTTCTTCGGCCTGAGATTGGAGACGACGAGTAGCCCGAACTGTCTGACCGGCTTTTTCATGCTTACGAGCAGGTCGATTCCGTTTTTTGACTCCGTGCAGGGTATTCCTTCTCTGAGCAGCAACGAATATGTAAGGTATTTTCCACTTTGACCTATCGTGGCTTTCGGTACTTCGTTCATCTTATTACCCCCTGTTACAAAATCAGGTTAAAATGTAATTGTCCAAATTTCTCGTGGCCGGATAAAGTGTTTCACCTCCTTTTGATTCTAATAAGATTCTATAATAACCATCGCTATGGCGAGATTTTCTTCGTGCGAAAGACTCAGATGTATTTTATCGAATCTTTCGATGTCTCTGTTGACTTTGATCCCCTCTGCCAATACAATAGCCGGCTTGCCGGTAGTATCGTTTTCTATCGAGATGTCTCTCAACGAGATTCCCTGATAGATTCCCTTTCCGAGGGCTTTCAAGAACGCCTCTTTAGCAGCGAAACGAGCAGCAAATGAAGAAGCGGAATCTTTTCTATCATTACAATAGCTTATTTCGTTCTCCGTGAAAACCCTCTGTAAAAATTTTTCTCCTTTTTTTTCTATAAGCGACTTTATCCTTTTTATCGATGTTATGTCTATTCCCGTTCCTACTATCATCAATTCCTTTCTAATCTATTAATCAAAAGATAGCAATTGATTATCAATAAATGTTCAAACAGTAATATATGATATTTCAAATTGATTGCGCAATAACAATCAGCAGCATTGACTGATATCTCTGATTATGGTAAAATAAATATTGTAAATATGGCAACGATGATTTTGACAGCTCAAAGATAGATTTTTCGCATATTTCTAAATCGATCTTTAATAACAATTCAAGGAAGAAAATCAAAGCTGGACCAAGGACGGCTTTTCAGGAGCCGCAATGAAAAGATTGCAGTGTCCAGCGTTTATTATTTTGATAAATCTTTTGGTTGCATTCTACGGTCCCATCGAATCTCTCGCTGCATCGAGCGATGCCTCTATCACCGGCTCGAGACATTTCGAGGGAGTCGTGGTCGATTGTTCCACAGGCGAACCGATTGAGCTCGCTACAATAACCATCGTCGAGACCCAGGGTGTTACGCTGAGCGATTCCAAAGGGCGGTTCTGTTTCGATTGGCCGGCCGGCAAGAAGAGGCTGCATCTATTCGTCAATCACATAGCCTACATGTCCGGGTCTCCCATAGAGGTTGAGCCTGCCGACTCCTCTCGTCATACGTTTTGTCTGGAGGAGAGGGTTTTCCAGACACGGGTGATCGAGGCGAAGGCCGAGCGGACCACGAAAAACGCCGAATTCGCAGGCTCGTTGTCACTCGATCCTTTGAGCATCTCCAATGGTGCGGTGACTCAGACCGATCCTCTCTTTGCGTTGAAGACTATGCCCGAGGTTTCTTCAGGTGCCGATTTCGACGGGCGTTTCAGCATCAATGGTGCTTCACCCGATGCAAATGCGTTCTATCTCGACGGTCTCGTTTTTCCCTCACCCTACCATCTCGGAGGGCTCTGCAGTATCTACGATCCTTCCAACATTGGTTCATTTGAATTCTCCACTTTCCCCGTCTCAGCATCGATGTTCTCCTCGACGGCCGCCGTAGTCGATGTAAAGACGAAAGACGGCACTCAGAAAGAGGAAAGGGGAATGGCAAATCTCGGCATTCTAAGCTCCTCTGTCTCGTTGCAGCGTTTCTTTGCAGATGACAGGCTGTTTGCATCGCTGATGGCGAGGAGGAGCTATCTCGATCTGATATTGAACAACATCGGCAACGAGGAGAATATCCGCATACCGAATTTCTACGATGTACAATCTTCGTTCGTTTTGTCGATCGATCCGGTCAGGTATGTGAAGCTTGGATACCTCCTATCGGGAGACAGGTCAATGATGAGGGCGGACCGTTTCGTGCAGAGCGAGGGTGACGGCGGGACGTTCATCGATTGGCGAAGGCTTCTCGGGGCTCTTTATTTAACCTATGGTTCGAGGCCTTCCGGGGAATCCCGATGGGACGGTAGGTTGACGCTGGCATGGCAGCCCTACCAATCGAATTTCACAATCGGGGGGAGTGACGATGAAACGATGAGTTGGAATGGGGGGAGATATAGCCTGATCTGGGATGTCTCGAGAAGATTCAAGAGGTGGCGGGCGAATGTCGGCACATACATCTCTTTGTTCAATGTGGACTACGACATCAATTTTGCCCGGGGGTTCTGGATGGCGAGCAGAAACGAAAATTCCGCTGTGCGGCTCGACAACGATGGATGGGTTTTCACGGAGAAGGGCAAAAAGAGGTGGGGATATTCAGCCGTGTATGGCGAGGGAATCACCAAATTCGAAGGATTCGACTTGAAGCTCGGAAATAGAATTGAGGTCTTCGGCAGAACGGGTGAATTCGTATCGACGCCGAGGCTCAGCATCGGCAAAGTCCTCTCGAAAGATAGTCGTGTAAGCATGTCTTGCGGATTCTTTGCAAGGGATCCTTCTGAGGATATAGGCAACCCCGAAGTTTTGGCCGACGGCATAAAGACGGAAAAGGCGTTCGAGGTCTCACTCGAGTTTTCGCGGAGGGTGAAATATGGTGTGAACATGCAGATCGGCGCCTTTGTGAAGAGGGAGCACGACTTGCTCGTGGAAATCGAACCGACGAGATTCGTCAGCAGTGGATTGGGAAGAGCAAAGGGGTTGAAGTTTGCCCTCGAAAAGAAAAGCGGAAGATTGGCAGTGACGGCGAGGTATGCTTATACGATTTCGAAGAGGATTGATTTGCCCTATTCATTCGCGATGAGGCCTCTGTACATCAATGGTGAGGCTGCCGGTCTGGTGCCGACTCGTGTAACGCCTTACTGGTACACCTCGCCGTACGAAACGCGCCATTCGTTTTCGATAGAATCGCGGTTCAAATTGACCCGTTCATTGAACGCAGCTCTTGCCTGGAAGTACAGTACCGGCAGGCCTTATACGCCGATAGGAGATGTTCTGGTGACCGGGTCGGGTAATATAGTCGCTTCGGAAGGAAGGAAGATGTCGGCTTCCCTGCCTGCTTACTCGAGGCTCGATCTGCACATTGAGTGGACGGCGAGCAGGGTGGATCTCTTCGTGGAGCTCCTCAATCTCACAAACAGGGCAAATCCATTCAATCTGAGGTACAACGAGGACTACTCGAAGATGACCTATTACAGGATGCTTCCTATGACTCCCGCATTCGGTGTCAAATATCTGTTCTGAAACTGGGTCTGTCGAGTTTGCCTTGCCGATGCAGCACGGGTTGCACGGCTGTTCGTGCGCGATTCCACTCGTGATCCTCGGCAGTTTGGGAGTCTGTCATCCGTCGGTACGTTAGACCCATCGCTCACTAACCGGTCAGATAGCGCTTTCCTCATTGAGAAAGAACGCCTTGATCCCAAGTTTTCTGTGCTCTTCTTTAAGACGTTTTATCTCCTCGGCCAGTTCAGCCGCTTTATCGTTCTCGCATGAAATCATTAGCATCGAGTTGGTGGAAGGCCAGATATGTGTGCCCATGTGAGGCTCCGAGCTCTTTCCCACGCCGAGAACGTCATCGAACTTCGTGTACTCGTCGATACCGGCATTCTTGAGCGATTCGATCACCACGTCTTCTATCGATGAGTTGAAAACGATCAAAACGAGTTTCATCAATATCCTCCAAGCTTCTTGCCGAAGACCCTCTTTCCCTTGAGGCGTTCCTCGACGATCGAATACAGTGTGGGGACGAAGATCAATGTAATCGTCAGGGATACGAGCAGTCCGCCTATGACCGCCACCGCGAGCGGACTCCAGACCTCCGAGCCTTCTCCTCTTCTCGCTGCAAGAGGTATGAGAGCGAGGATCGTGGTGAGCGATGTCATAAGCACTGGACGGAGACGCCTTGCCCCTGCAGTGAGTATGGCTTCTTTGACTTCGAGCCCGCGGGCGCGCAGTATGTTTATGAAATCGACCAAAACGATCCCGTTGTTCACTACTATTCCTACGAGCATGATCATCCCGACGAACGAGGTCATGCTCAACGTTTTGCCCGTGATGAGAAGCGCCCAGATCACACCGCTTATTGCGAAAGGCACTGCGAACATTATCACGAATGGATCGACGAGCGATTCGAATTGCGAGGCCATCACCATGTACACAAGTATGATCCCGAGTATCAGTGCAAGGAAGAGGTATTTGAACGAGCTCGCCTGATCCTTCGCCGTACCGCCGAACTTGACATCGATTCCCTGCGGTATTTCCATGCCCGCCAGGACATTCTTGATATCGTTGATCACGTTGCCCAGGGGTCTTCCGTAGATTCCCCCACCCACGTATACGACGCGTTCCTGATTTTTTCTCTCGAGCGTCATCGGACCGGTTGCCTTTTTCAATGTGGCAATAGCTCTCAACGGCACCTTGGCTCCAGTGACAGGAGACGTCACCGATGTATTGAGCAGGTCTGTCAAAGAGGCTCTGTCCTCGGGTCTCAACTTCACCGTGATGTCGTACTCCTTGCCTCTTTCCCTGTACAGCGATGCCTTCGTGCCTGCGAACTTGCTGCGCAGCGTATTGGCGATCAGGTGGGAACGAGTTTGCCTCCGATATTGATGATATGGACATCCTCTTTTCTCCCTACCATTGCCCCCCCTCCCGTTTCGCTCAGGCCGCATCTCGCGTAGTAGATCATGAGCTCGGGTACCTTTTCGGCAAGGATGTCTTCGATCTGCGCCATCACACTGTCGGTGACCTCTATCCTTGTGCCGACCGGCAGTTCGACCGTTCCGTATATCTCTCCCTGGTCCGATGCGGGAATGAACTCCGTTCCGATTCCCTTTATCATACCGAGGCTCAATGCAAATATTGCAAGCCCCGTTATCAAAACGGTCTTTCTGTGGTTGAGCGCCCATCCGAGCACCGATTGATAGCCCTTCTCGAGTCTCCTGAAGTAGATATCGCTCTTATCCCTGAATTTGTCCCATTTGCTCTTTTTCTCCTTGCGTACGGGAACGAGGGCCATCCTCGACGATATCATCGGGGTGAGCGACAGGGCGCATATGAGGGATCCCGCAAGGACGATCATCGCGGCATATGCAAGCTCTTTGAATATGACGCCTGTGATTCCCGGAATAAAGATCACAGGGACGAAGATTGCTACGGTTGTAGCCGTGGACGCCGTTACGGCGAGGCCCACCTCAGAAGTGCCGAATATAGAGGATTCCCTTGCTGATTCTCCAAGGTTCAACCTGTGATAGTAGATGTTCTCGAAGATAACGATTGCATTGTCCACGACCATCCCTATGGCGATTGCAAGTGCCGAGAGGCTCATCATGTTGATGGTGAAATTGCCGAGGTAAAGGAATATCAGCGCAAGAACGAGGGAGAAGGGGATCGTGATCCCCACGATGAAGCTGCCTCTCAAGTCTCTCAAGAATATGAAGACTACGAGCACGACGAAGAGGATCGCCCATGCTATCGTAGTACCAAGATTGAATATGGCTTTTTTGATGAATTCGGAAGAGTCCATCACCGTGTACATCTTGATGTCGGGGGGGAGGATTTTCTTGATTTCCCTGAGTTCCTTCTTGATCCTTCCCGCAACCTCGACGGTATTGGCGTTCGACTGCTTCTGAACGAGGACGAGGACTGCCGGCTTCTTGTTTACTCTTACCCTTCTTTCGATATCTTTGAACGAGTCTTTTACCTCGGCTATGTCTCTGATATGGATCGGAGATCCCCTGAAGCTTCCAACGACGACGTTGTTTATCTTTTCGACATTTTCGAATTCTCCGGGGGTTCTTATGATGAAATCGGTGGAGCCGACCTTTAGGTCGCCGGCTGGCATCGAGATGTTTTCCGCCGAAAGCACGGCTATGACCTGATCGAGAGATATGGAATAAGCCTTGAGCCTGTCTCTGTCTATGTCGATCTTGATCTCCCTTCTTTCTCCGCCCATGGGAAATGCGGCCGCAACACCTGGGAGCCTCTTCAAGGCGTCGCATATCTTGTCGTCGGCTATGTCGTACAGATCGTCGTAGCTTTCATCGGCGTTCAGCCCTATGAAATAGACGGGCATCTGGCTCAAGTCGAACTTCATGATCGTCGGATCTTCGGCATCGTCAGGCAAGAGCCTCTTCGAGAAATCGACCCCCTGACGAACGTCGTTTGCCGCCTCGTCGAGATTGGTTCCCCAGTTGAACTTGAGGATGATCGAGGACACGTTCTCCTGTGACTTAGATATGACATCGGTGACATTGGAGATGGCTGCAACGTTTGGTTCTATAACCTTCGTTACGAGCTTCTCCACGTCTTCGGCACTGGCACCGGGGTAGCTGGTTATAATACCGATCGTCGGAACCTCTATCTTCGGCATGATGTCGATCTGGAGCTGGGTGTAAGCGATGATTCCAAGAAGCAGGATGCCGAGGAATATCATCAATGTCATTACAGGCCTGTTGACAGAGACTTCTGGAAGTTTCATCCTCGCTCACCCCCATCCGTGACTATGCTCGAGCCTTCCTCGAG
>NATK01000043.1 GCA_002085285.1 Candidatus Latescibacteria bacterium 4484_7 | reverse complement strand
TCAACAGATCTCGGAGATGAAATGATCGATAGATCATCAAATGCCTCTCTGGGAACAGCCTCTTTCAACCTCTCCTCGAGCTCTGTCTCCGTCATTCCCATTGTTCTAACTCTGACCGTTCTGCTCCCGGGTCCACCGGCAATGGCCGGCAGAACACTATCTTCGAACATCTGTTTCATCTCGGCCGGGACACCGGGCAGAAGGAAAATGTGAAAATCATCCAGATCCACCCTCAATCCCACCGCAAGCCCGATCCTGTTCGGCAACACGACGCTGCCCACAGGCACTACAGCTTGCTCACCATAAGACCCGGGCATCTTTCTGCCCACCCGTTTCAATCTCTTCACTATCTCAGCGGTAATCTCCGGGCGTGTCTCGACATCGAGCCCGAATGCTTCGATAAGGGATTCCTTCGTCACATCGTCCACAGTCGGCCCCAAGCCCCCTGTCACGATCAGGTATTTGCTTCTTTCGGCCGCCGCCCTGAATTCGACGGAAAGAATCTCTTTATCGTCAGGAAGTATCTCGATTCGCCGAGGTCTAACGCCCGCCCGAGAAAGTCTCGCCGAGATAAAGCTCGTGTTGCTCTCGACAAACTTCCCCTCGAGAAGCTCGTCGCCGACGGCTATCACCTCGACACCGCCTTTCATCATTGACCACCACCTGCATCAGCCGACACAACGACAAAGAAACCCAAGTTTCCTTCTTGCATCTACAGAGACTAATCGTACAGTCTATTTGACAATAAATTTAACGATCAAAAACAAAACGACGCGTGAATAAACACCAGCCAGAAAATCGTCTATGACGACCCCGTATCCTCCCCGAAGTTTCTGTGAAAGGCCCACGGGGAACGGCTTTGCTATATCGAAAACCCTGAACAGGACAAAACCTATCAGAGCCGTTGTAATATCAGGCCTGACCAATAGCAGCGTGATCTGCATGCCCACGACCTCGTCTATGACAATCTCGTGAGCATCGTGCCCGTAATATTTTTCCATCTCATTAGCCGTAAAGACGGCAAGCGGCAAGGTGACAACGAGAGAATATGGGGTTACGAGCCAGGAAAAGTGTGGAATGAATAGGTATGCAAGGAGCCATAAAAAGCTCGCGAATGTAGCCGGAGCCACCGGGAAAAACCCTGTATAGAAGAACGATCCTATTAGAACGACTATGCGACGCATTTTTCACCTCTCCGTGATCGTAGAGGATAACCTTCAATGCATGCATATGGCAAGAATAATAAAAGTACGACGTTGAAAATAGAACCCGTAATTGGAAAACTTGCTCAGGAAAGATTTCTCAGCACTGATTTCGCGACAGCCTTGAGAGTATCGAACACGCCCGTTCCCTTGATCGCCACCGCCTCGAACGAGGGAAACTTCTTGGGATTAAGCTCCTGTTCGAGGTCTTCGACCGAGATGATTTCGGGAAGGTCACGTTTGTTGTACTGAATGGCGAACGGGATCTCGTCGAGGTTGAGATTGTACTCGGCAAGGTTTTCGTGCAGGTTATAGAGGCTTTCGATATTCGCATCGTACCTGCTCTGCTGCGAATCGGCTACGAATACGATCCCGTCGACACCGCGAAGGATCAGTTTTCTAGAGGCGTCGTAGTAAACCTGCCCCGGGACGGTGTACAGATGAAATCTCGTCCTGAACCCCTTTACCTTACCGAGTTCGAGAGGCAAAAAGTCAAAGAATAGAGTCCTATCCATCTCCGTGGCGAGCGTTATGAGCTTCCCCTTTGTATCGGGCGAAACCTTCTCATAGATGTATTGAATGTTCGTGGTCTTGCCGCAAAGGCCCGGGCCGTAGTAAACGATTTTGACATTGATCTCTCTCGATGAATAATTGATCAGCGACAACTTGAGCCCCTCCTAATCAGAAAACAGGCTGTCGATCTCCATCTCAGCCTCGGCCGCGAACTCCTCGTCAAACTCCGATTCTGTCAGCTCTTCGTTCTCATACTCCAGCTTGTCGTAGAGTCTTCTGATCACGACATTGAGATTGTCCACGGCCTTTTTGACCCTCAAACGCACGAGTCCCAGAGTCGTCCTCTTGTCGAAGAGAACAACGAGGATAATGTTCTGCTCCACCCTGGCGAGATACATACTCTCGTTGCTGCCCTGATGGTATAGAGTGGAAAAATCCTTTTCCCCGATCAGTTGAGCGAGCTGGGCATTCGCTTCGAAGTCCGCTGCACACAGCGAAGCAAAGCTGTGCATGTCGAACTCGGGCTCCTCCCCGACGCTCGAGATGAGCTGGCCCGTCTTGTCGAGAAGAAGCACACTCGTCGAATTGGAGTTGCCAAGAAGCTCCTTCATCGTAGTATTGATCGCCCAGTAATCTTCTTCGAATACCTTCCAATTTGTTCTTACCATGGCCTTACTCTCTTATAAAAAGAACCCTTCAATTTACCCTCTAAGATCATCCATGCTATTTTGGTTCCAAAAAACCCGTCTAAACGAAAATTTCTTCATCTACGATGATCTATATAGGTTCCCTCCTATCGATCGCCCTGGACAATGTTTCTCCGTCTATGTATTCAAGCGACGTTCCGATCGGAATCCCTCTCGCGAGCCTCGTCACCTTGACGTCGTAAGGCTTGAGAATCCTCGCGATATAGAGCGATGTCGTATCACCCTCGATGCTTGGATTCGTTGCTATTATCACCTCTCTTACCTTTCCTTCTTCCACTCTCTTCTCGAGGCTTCCAAGATTTATATCTTCCGGCCCCACATTATCGAGGGGTGATATAACCCCATGCAGAACATGATAGCGGCCCCTGAAACCTCCCGATTCCTCGAAAATAAAAACGTCGGAGGGCCGCTCAACGACGCATATGATTTCGTCTGTCCTTGTGGGGTCCTGACAGATGGGACAAAGGTCCCCTTCTGCGAGGTTTCCGCATCTGTTGCAAAATCCAATTCTTCTTTTAACCTGCAATAGCGCTTCGGCAAACTCCTCAACCTCCCCCTTATCCATCTCAAGGACAGAGAAAGTCATTCTGCGTGCCGTTTTTTCGCCTACTCCAGGCAGTTTCTTGAAATTCTCTATAAGAGCCTGGAGTAACGGAAGATTCAAACTCATTCCCTACTCTCCTTGTTAGCAAGAATCTTGCCTTAAAAGACCATGGATTGAAAATGGAAGGTGTATCGATAAGCATCGACGAATAGCCTAAAACAAACCCTGCAGAGGCAGTCCGCCGGCGAGATTGTTCATCTCTTCCTTGACCATCTCTTCTACCTTGCCTCTCGCCTCGTTCACTGCGGCGAGCACGAGGTCTTCGAGCATTTCGACGTCATCCTTGTTCACAACCTCGGGGTCGATCTTGATGGAAACGACCTCATGGCGGCCGTTCATCGTGACTGTCACCATTCCTCCGCCCGAAGACGCCTCGACTGTTCGCTCGGCGAGCTTTGCGTTCATCACCGCTATTTTATCCTGCATCTCTTTGGCCTGCTTCAGTATCTTCCCCAAATCTTTCATGCTTTGTCTCCTTTTCTCTTTTCGGTCTTCTTGATGATTTCTCCGTCGAATTCTTCAATTACCCGTTTCACAAAAGGCTCTTCGGCGAGCTCGGCATCCGCCGCTCTGGCTTTTTTCCCCGGCTTATCATCGGCGGGTGGTTTTTCGGTCTCGGTTCTGCCGGCGGATCCAGAGCTAATCAGTGCGTAACGGCGGCCAAAAAACTTCTCGAGTTGATTCTCTATGTAACGTCTGTTCTTTTCTTCGAAGACCATCTCCCTGGCAAATCTGTTCTGGGGGCTGAAATCGATAAAGAGCCTGTTCTCTTCGACCCCCTTGACCTTTGCCGAGTTGAGCCATATCCCAAGGGTGAGCTTCGATTCCCTAACCGACGCAAGGAACTTGCTCCACGCCTCCCTGCCACCGAGCTTCGATAGAGCCCCTACGTCGTCATCGACCAATCCTTCTTCCCGGCTGACTGGCAACCTCTGCGAAGAGGCTTCAGACCGATGAGCCTGACCCTCTGAAGACGTGCCCGCCCTCACCGTCGAGACGTTTCCCTTCGAATCAGATGTGGGAACGGCGGTGCTCTCGACCCCCGATGCTCCCTTCGAAAATTCTCTGTCCACGAAGGCTGCTCCCTCTATTGATCCTCCTCTGCTCTTTGAAGATCCACCCATGCCTTCCGTTTGCGTGCCTTTCCCCTTGAACGAATTATTGGTTCCCGTGCCCGCGCCGCCCAAACCCCCTGTGGCCGAACCCGCTCGGTCGATTCTCTCTATAAGCTCGGACAGTTCAACCGCCTCACTCCAAGAGGCAGCCTCCGAAAATGCCGCTTCCAGCATATAGCGAGGCTGGTTCGAATACCTCAGGTCCCTGTAAACCATGACTGCGTGTCTGAAGAGAAGGAGCAGATCCTCCGTCTTGAAGGCCCCGAGGATCTTCCTGAGCGATTCCACTTCATCTGAGGTCAAGTCGAGCATATCCACCTTGCCGTCATTGTATATGCTCATTACGAGGAGATTCCTCAGGCCCTCTATGTAGGAGAGGAAAAATTCCTCGATGTCAGCTCCCGAAGAAACGACCCTGTCGACGATCGCAAGTGTACCGGCTCTGTCTCTCGAGGCTATCGAAGCGAGGAGTTCGTTCACCACCTGAGAATCCATTAGACCGAGGACTTCACGAACGAGCTTGAGGTTTATTTTACCCTCTGAAGCCGAGATGCATTGATCAAGCAGACTCTCTGCATCCCTCATACTTCCTTCAGCCCTCCTCGAAAGTAGAACGAGAGCATCATGCTCGTAGTCGATCTTCTCCTCTTTGCATATCTTCTCGAGCTGCCCAACGAGTTCGCTCAACTCAAGGCGCTTGAAGTTGAACCTCTGGCATCTCGATAGAATCGTAGCGGGCACCTTCTGAGGCTCGGTCGTGGCGAATATCAGATAAACGTGAGGCGGCGGCTCTTCGAGCGTCTTGAGAAGCGCATTGAAAGCCTGAGGAGTCAGCATATGAACCTCATCGATGATATAGATCTTCGACTTGCCCTGGCTCGGTGCATACCCTATGCGTTCTCTGAGATCCCTTATCTCATCGATACCGCGGTTCGAGGCACCGTCTATCTCGATCACATCGAGGTGACGCCCCTCATTTACCGCCTTGCACGAAGAACACTCGTTACACGGCTCGGCCCCGACCGGATTTGCGCAATTTATGACCTTTGCCAGAAGCCTCGCCGTCGTCGTCTTTCCACAACCGCGGGGACCGGCAAAAAGGTAGGCATGGGCGAGACGCCCCTTTTCGACGGCTTTTTTCAATGTATTTACGACATGATCCTGGCCTATGACGTCAGAAAACCTCTGGGGTCTCCATTTTCTGGCCAAAACGAGGTATGACATCTACAATCAGGCTCTCTTTCCAGTAAAATATCCCTCTCGAAACCGCCCATCTTCCTCGACGGCGGATCTCATCTCCGCTGCTCTTCAGAGCACCTCATAGGAGATCGTGCACCCGATCTCGAAAGGTGCCCCCGGCTCCAACGATGAGGTTAGCTCCTGCCAGGTGAATCCGCGGCACATGGGAAGGTCTGTGTACCGCTGCTACCTTCCGGTCCTGACGGGGTTGACAGGTTCCCATTGCGCGGGACCTGACCATCATCACCACTTCTCACCACCGATCACTCGGAGACAACACTCCCTCAATCGGGAATTCGACCCCGCTATAGCGGATTGCGGGTACAGGGCACCGCTACCTCCCCGTCTAGCACGATCTCCAAAGCCCGATATGGTGGAGATGAGCGGATTCGAACCGCCGACCCCCTCGTTGCGAACGAGGTGCTCTCCCAGCTGAGCTACATCCCCACCCATATACCGTATCTATCTCAACCCCTCACTTAGAGAGGCATTTTTCACTGGCGGAGAGAGGGGGATTCGAACCCCCGGAGCAGAAACCTGCTCAACGGTTTTCGAGACCGCCCCATTCAACCAGCTCTGGCATCTCTCCGCCCGGAATCCCGTCGATCTCAAAAGATCGTCGTCGATGAACCGTTATCCGTATCTACGGGCAAACTTTCGTTTCGTTCACGATTCGAAATTCGTGGCGGAGAGAGAGGGATTCGAACCCTCGGTGGAGTATTACCCCCACACACGATTTCCAATCGTGCCGATTAAGCCAGCTCTCGCATCTCTCCGCTCTACAGATCAGTCTGTCTATTCAACGGTCGCATAAGGCACGGATACTTAAAAATCGTCTCCTCCGCAACCCCAAACCGAATAACACATTGTCATCACACAAATATTTTCGAACACTTCGAAAAACGATTCATCCGTTTGACGAGGCATCAATCGCATCGATCCGTTCCGATCTCACATCCTCGAAAAATCTTTTTAGCAATGCACGGCATTCATCTTCGCAAACACCGCCCACAACCTCAAGATCCCTGTTGAAAGGGTTTCTCGATGAGGTATCGTCAAACGAGCCACAGGCGCCGCTCCTCGGCTGCCTCGCACCAAAGATCACTCTCGATATCCTAGAGAAGAAAACAGCGCCGATACACATCTGACACGGTTCGCTCGTAACATACAGTGTGCATCCATCGAGACGCCAATCACCTGTTTTTCTCGACGCTTCGGCAATCGCCACTATCTCGGCATGGGCCGTTGCATTCGAAGCGGTTTCCACCCTGTTGTAACCTTTGCCTATCACTACACCATCCTTGACTACGACCGCTCCAACGGGCACCTCGCCCAGGGCAAAAGCCTTTTCGCCCTCGACAAGCGCCAATTTCATAAAAAACTCATCGTTCATAACACCTCTTATTCGATGCCCTGTTTCCTCGGAAATGCATCGACTATCGCCTGAAGCACCATTACTGCGACATCCGAAAAAGGAGGAGCTGAATAGATGTCCTGCCCGGTGGCCGATACGCCTTCTATTCTTCTTACATAACCTCCGCTCGACACAACAGTTCTGCCCTCACTCCTTACCGATTCCTTTACATTCTCATCCGTGGCCTCCCATAGAATCTTGCCCGTCGTCATATCGACAAGACTCAAGGTGGCCCCGACCTGAGTGCTCGATGCTGTGGAAGCTTCCCTGTAATCGGCCTGGTCCTTGTACCATAGGTAGACATACGGAACCAACATCGTTTGCGCATTCGTCAACAATCTCATTTTCGTCAAGAAATCTTTGTCTATAGTATGGTTTTTGATCCAGTTCTCCTTGAACTCCTCGTACCTGTCCTCCAGACCAGCCTTCTTCAAAGCAAACTTGAAGGTCTGCGTAGAAATGAACTTATAATCCTCCCTGGCGGCGAGCTGCTCCCTAAGCACCCTGTCCATTATGGTTTCGGAGAATCTTTTCGGATCCTCGGCTTCACTGATGGAACTTATAAAAGGAGCAATAAGGATACTCACGATCTCGTTCGGTTTGAATTCTGGATCCACTACCACCTTTGAGGGATGTGTCACCTTGCATCCACTCCAGATAAGAAGGATCAATAAAAACCCTGTAAAGAGAAACTTTTTCATCTTACTCATCCTTGAAAAAGGGCCGGAATACGACGCAATACCTCTTCTAAAGATATAACAACGCCATGAAGGCGTTGTCAATATCAATCGCTTTAGAAACGGGAATACGCAATTTTTTTACCAGAAGTTGACAGATATATCCGTCGACGGGTCGAGCTCGATCCATGCTATCTTTTCAATCTGACCCGTTGTCGGAAATGCAGGCGGCGGACTATCAAGGAGACGCGCATCAAAGCTGTAATCTTTTTCGTACCCTGTAACTATCTGACCCGTGTAACTATTGAAAGTACCTACCGGGCCCCTTTGCTTCTGGATTATGCCACCATAAACTATGAGCTTGCCTCGGGGCGTTCCATGGTTGTAGTTCTCTACGGTCCACGAGGTATTCAAAGCCATAATCGCAGCCATTATCGTTTCATCGGCAGAATCATAATTTGGGCCTGACGTACTCCCATCCATGTAAACATTTCTCTCCGCAACAAGTCCGAGCAAATCGGTGGATGTCGGATCGACTCTCGGATCGGTATAGTACGTCAAGTTATCCATTATTTCGATGTCTCCATCGCATCCGACAGTTACCTGACCTTTAACGACACCTTCCACCTGCGCTTTTCCGTTTACATAGATAACTCCGTTGCTCGGGTAATTCATATCCGTAGTTGTGCCGTTGATCGTCACCCGTAGAAAGGGATGTTCCGATGCGTCCACTTTGAACCTTATACGTACAGGATTACCGGTAAGCTTCAACCCGCCCGATTCATTGGCTTTGTTTAGAAGCATATTCGTATTAGCCGGTAGGGGGATAGTGCTGGCGTTAAGTGTGAGCCCCGCCTTGAACTGGGGATCGTCCTGAGGAGGACCTCCGTGGTAGTAATCGATGCTTGAAGCAGCGCTTGAAACCTCATCGTAGAAAGTCGGGCTCCCGTAAATATGCATCTGGTCATTTGTATGAACGGGGCCGTAGAAAACATCTCTTGTAACAAACCAGATCGTAGAGCCGCTGGGAGATTTCTCCATATCCGAAAAGTAGGCATAGCGGGAAAAATTCTGCTGTCCCACTTTGACTTGCAGACACTTTGTCAACCCCGTTCCGTTCAATGTAGCCCGGACATTCACCGCTACAAATCTTGTCGGATTTCCGGTATTGGAATCCAGCGGATCGAGATAACAAGTAATCCTGCCTTTGTTATACAGAGAAACATTGTTGAAAAGCAAAGCTGGCTGATCATGATTGGCACCGCTCCCAACGAAAGGGACCGACAATTGAGACAGATACTCAATCCCCTTCTCGGCCCCGGCCTCGGCAAGGTAGAAAACTTGTTTATCTAGTATTTCATTGGCCGCAAGCTGAGTCTCGTTGACTGACACCCGACTCAACCCCATAACCAAACCGGTCAAGGCAAGCAGAACAAGGATTATCACGACAAGAGCAGTTCCTCTGTCATCCAGTATAATGGAGTTCCTTCTTATCATCTCGTTTCATCCTTTCCGTCAAGGCAGTGTCGGTTTTTCCCTGACAACCAAATCGTCTATATTCCACCCCGCATATACATGAGCACCATCAGACTTTAGACGAAACTTTATGGCGACATCGTGTTCTCCATCAGCGTAATCTGATATGTCGAGTTCCATGAA
>NATK01000042.1 GCA_002085285.1 Candidatus Latescibacteria bacterium 4484_7 | reverse complement strand
GCATCTCGAGATACCTCCGAGACTTCCCCTTGTTGCAAGGCTGCGGACGAATATCTCAGGGTCCTCAGTAAGTTTTTGCATCCTTATCCTGTCACCTAACAATGCTCCGCCGCTGAATGGGCTCGTCGGATCAACCGCTATCACACCTATCGCCCTTCCCTCCTGGCGAAAGATCCTTGCAAGCCTCGACACGAGAGTGCTCTTTCCAGCGCCCGGCGGCCCCGTGAATCCGATCTTGTACGCTCCCCTCACCTTCGGGAATACCGCATCAAGAACCTTCTGCGAGTTCTCGCTGTCATTCTCGACGATAGATATGAGACGCGCTGCAGCCGCAGTGTTCCCATCAAAAAATCTCTCAAGCAATCCGTCCACATCAAATCGACCTGTCAATACGATTTCCTCTTGTTCTTCTTTGTTATCTTCGTGCAGCACCACGCCTCATCCAACAACATCGACTAATAAATCTAATTAACAAATACGAGGGCAAAGAGGCAAACGAGAATTCTGCGAACCTAATACTCAATGCCTTCTCTTGCCTTTACACCGCTGTTGTAGTGGTGCTTGATCTCTTTCATCTCGGTCACCGTATCGGCAAGCTCAATTATCTCGTCTGCCGCATATCGACCTGTCAGAATAACATCCAACTCAGAGGGCTTGTTCACGATGAATTCCTTTACTTCATCGAGCGATAGCAGTTTGAACGACAGGGCGACGTTGATCTCATCCAGAATGATCATATCGACATCGCCGCTTGATGCGATTTCCTTGGCTCTCGCCCACCCCCTTTCGGCAAGCTCTATGTCCACCGCCGCGGGGTTTTTCGGATCGACGAACTCGTCCCTCCCGTGCTGCTCAATCGTAATCTGTTCCATGCCACTCAATGACTTGAGTTCGCCGTAATCCCTGCCCTTCATGAACTGGATGATGACGATCCTCCACCCGTGCCCTGCAGCCCTTACAGCAGCTCCGATAGCGGCGGTCGTCTTGCCCTTTCCGTTGCCCGTGTAAACCTGAACGAGCCCTTTGTTTCCTCTCATTCTATACTCCTTCGACATGAGCAGTAACTTATCGACGATGAGCGACAATAAGATTTGTTAGATTATACCAATTAGCTGCAATTGTCAATCGAGTTCATGGGAAAGATGGCTTCGATGCAGACGATCAAAATGCCCGAATGCCTAATTCCAGCCACGAGCCGCCCAGGATCATTTCTCTGCTTTGCTCGAGACCCTTGATGCGGGAAAGGTAACGGTGAATGTCGTCCCTTTACCCTCAGTGCTTGAAACGCTGA
The DNA here is from genome assembly GCA_002085285.1 of Candidatus Latescibacteria bacterium 4484_7. GTDB lineage: Bacteria > Krumholzibacteriota > Krumholzibacteriia > Krumholzibacteriales > Krumholzibacteriaceae > 4484-7. The sequence continues at coordinate 7,844 of NATK01000042.1, read as the reverse complement.
TATTGCCCTTGTGATCCTTTACAATTTTATGTGCAAATGCAAGTCCAAGCCCCGATCCCTCTTCCTTGGTCGTAAAGAAAGGTGTAAAGATCTTGTCTATCTGGTGACGGGGTATCCCCTTGCCGCTGTCCGATATCTCGACATAGACATTCTCCGAATCGCTCCAAGTCTTTACTCGTATCGTGCCGTCTCTCTCTACTGCATCAACGGCATTCTGAAGGAGATTGAGGAACACCTCGTGAATCTTGACCTGATCCAGCTTGCATAATGGAAGATCGTACGAAAAGTCTTTTATCAGCTGGATGTTCTTGCCCTTCAGCTCTGCGGTGAGGAGGTTGCAGTTGTCTTCGAGCACCTGGTTGACATCGGCCTCCTCGAGCTTCAGCTCGGTGACCTTGCTCTGAAGACCGTTAAGGTAGCTCTCCAATCTGAACGCCTCGTTGGCAATTATCTCTATCTTCTCCCTGTCCGCACAACTCACGCTGGTCGATTGCAGGAGATTTCTCGCAAACCCGCCGATCGCAACAAGCGGATTCTTTATCTCGTGAATGATAGACGATGTGAGCTCGCCCGATATGGCGAGCCTTTCCGCCTTCATTATCCTCTCCTCGTACATTTTGAGCTTCCGGTAGTTTGCCTTGAGGCTCTCGATGTTCTTCTTGAGCGATTCCTTGAGTTGAGCCGCTCTCAAAGAGGTGGTTGCATGCTCTACGATCATCTCGAGTAGATGCGCATCTTCGGGAGTGATCTCCTGACCGGTGAAGATATTGTCGACAATGATGAATCCAAGATGGTCCTCTGCCGATGCGATCGGGCAAACGCAGAACTTCTCGAGCCCCAGCACATTCGCAATCTTTCGATCGCTCTCCGACTTGAGATCCTTGGCTTCGAGGAATCTCACTTCCTCCATCCCCTTTATGAGCAGGCTGTCCGGCTCATCCAACGCTATTGACAACCTGCCCGTTATGCGTGTCAGGGGACTGTTTTTGAGGTACATGAGCTTCTGCCCTTTGCTGACAAGCTTTTCGAGAGAAATCGTTTCATCCTTCTCGAGGATCTTCCATATGCTCTGAGCCTCTTCGAGAGATGAGGGCCCAAGAGCATATTTGCCTCGAATCATATCGTACTCGGGGCCTTTCAGAAAAACGAATCCCCGATTGAATCCGAGTCCCTGCTTCGCCGTTATTACGGTGAGAATAGCAAGAATGATGTCCTCCTCATGCTCGAGCCTCGCGATGATCTTGCTCACCTCGGAAAGGAGATTCATCAGCTTGCTTCGCCTTATAACCTCCATGTAGAGGTCTTCCACTTTCTTTGAGTATTTCGATGATCTAACCAGGGCATCCTCGAGTGTCTCGAGAAGGGTGATATCGACCCACCTTCGCCCCTTGACCCTCTCCTTGACCTTCTTGAAGTATGGGCACTTAAAACAGCAGTGGATGAGTTTCTCTTCGAATCGCGGGAACACCTCGTCGCCGCAGCGATTCCCCGTTATTTCCCAGCAAGGCGCCTTTGTCACCCCGTAGGCTGAACAATCCCTTTTGTCACAACCGAGATATTCCCAGCAGTTAACGAAAGGCTCTTCTTTTTTCTCGTTGAACATCACTCATCCCCCGTTTCAGCCAATCATAATTGAAATAGCCCATTGAATGCAAATAAATTGTTGAAACGAAGCCGGGAACAGGAAGAGACAAGGTGCCCCCCATGTTATCAGGGGGCATGAGGTATCTTCCGTTCTCCATTGTTGAAACGAAACGATATGGAAAAGGTTTCGAAGACCAGATCGAGAAAAGACCGGATCATCCATTCGGCGATTCTCGGAGAACCATTGTTCAGGCATAACGGCGGGTTCTCGAGTCAAACTATTCGACGATCACGAACGCCTCAGTCACATGCGGCATCCGATTATCACTCGTCAATCTCCATATATCGACTTGATTGCGCCCCAGCTCTTCTCCTCAGTAGCCGTAACGCATTCATTTACGCTGCCGGGAGTAGGAATGCACCCGGTAGCGACGAACTCACAGTTGGAGGTACAAGGATTGTACGCATCGAAGAGTGCCCATATTTCGCGTTCATTCTGCTTGCGCCCCACTGCACGATCGTCTTCGGCCGACTTGTCGCCGAAGGAAATGGAATCGACCAAGATGGTATCGGAGCCCGAAACCTTCAGCAGAGAAACTGTGTCGCCTGCATTGTTAAGGCTGAGGCCGTACACGGGAAGGCCGTTTGCCTCTTCCCAGGCCTTCGCTTCGCTTCCGTACACGACGAGCACTCCTCCGGCCGAAATGGAGCCTGAAAAGGCAAACCTGACTGTTCCGTCCCGCTCGCCGTCCGTTATCAGAAGGCCGTCGAGCGACACTGTCTCGCTGCCTGTATTGATTATTTCCACCCATTCATCGTCTCTGAAGTTTACCACTCCATCCCCGTTCCAGTCTGTCGCCGGATCGGCGAGCAGCTCGTTTAGGAGCACCTGCGAATGCAGAGGAACAGAAACGCAAAGAATCGCGATCGAAACAATGAGTGGGAACAAAAAATGGAACAAATTTCCTCTCATCACTTCCTCCCTTCATCCACCCGCGGAAACCATTCCACAGGAAAGAAACCGACGCGGAACCCGCCTTTATGCGAGTATCCATGCTATTCTCCGGCGTCCGTAATGTCAAGAAGATTCGAGATTTCTTTCCGGGAACAGGAAGAGACAAGGTGACCCCCCTGTTATTAGGAGTCATGATGCGCCTTCTGTTCCCTAAAATGCTTGCAACCCGGCAAAAACCCTATACGTCTCTCTCTTTCCTCTCCATCTCCTTTTTCTCATAGCCTGCAGAGAGCAACAAGCCCACTCCTATTGCGAGAGGCAGGAGCCCCCATACGCCGTACTTTACTCCGACCTGAACGGAGATCGCGATGAAGAGCGCGATACCGAGGAACGTCATCACGAACCCCCATGCCCTGGCGGCATAGTAGCGGGGCTTGTGTTCTTTCTTCGGCGGTTCAGGGATTGGGATTCCCTTTTCCATCGCTATGATCCGCTCCTTGTGCTCAAGCTCATGTTCCTTTCCCTTTATTATAATCGATGCTACTGCAGTGCCAAAAACTCCGATAACAACAAGAATCGGGATCAGGAGAGCAATTAGATCGGGACTTAAATCGAACATTCCATTACCTCCTTCAAGAATTGCGTGACACGAATCGCAACGTTCATTTAATATGACAGCTTGAATGCTCGTTCGTTTCAAGAATTTCCACTTTTTTCTTCGGAAGGATCATCCAAACCCGAAAATGAAATACGGCGCGCTATAATTTTCTTGAAACATAGAGCCCTGAGAACTGTCGAATATTTTAGGAGAGTTGAATTGAATCACCTTGAAGATAAAGAGTTCATTGAAGCGCTGATACTTCAGGATGAAGATGCATTCAATCGATTCTTCAAATACTACCAGCCCCTCGTCTACTCGATCGTACATGCGATTGTAGGCCAGAGCAGCGAGATCGAAGACCTTGTGCAGGAGGTGTTCTTGAAGGTACTGAAGGGAATCGTCCATTTCCGAGGCGAATCGAGGCTATCGACTTGGATCTATTCGATAGCGAGAAACCACGCGCTGAACCATATTTCGAAGAAATCCAATAGAAATCCCACCGTCGATATCGAAGACGAACCACCGATCGAAAGAAACGATCCGGAAAAGGAGTTGTCAGCGGCGGAGAGGGCGGGCATCGTCAAAAGGTCCATGAAGAAACTCAGGGAAGAATATAGGGTTGCTCTGGAACTCAAGTTCATGGGAGAATTCTCGTACGAAGAGATTGCCGAGATCATGAATCTACCTGTTGGAACAGTAAAAACGTATATCCACAGAGGGAAAGAAGAGTTGAAGGAGTCTCTGAGAAAAAATTTGTAGCAGAAGGGAATTATGCGATGAAATGTGAAGAGGCAGAAAAGAAAATGGTCGAATTCGTCGAAGGCGAATTGCCCGCCAAAGAGAGCAAACTCATCGCAGAACACATATCAAAATGCAAAAAATGCAGAGAGTCGTACATGCTCCATCTCGAGGTCGAAAGATCTCTCAAGAGCCTGAGGGCCGAGCTGCCTTCATACGGGAAAACAATATCCAACGTATATAGAGCACTGGGAATAAAAAGAAAAGGGATAATGCAAAGGTTGATTCAATCCCCTGTCTTCGCAGCTTTATCAATAGTGGTCATCGGATTCGTCGCCATATTTTTCTCAGATGCGGACATCGCACGCTTCTCAATGGGCTGCGCCGATCGAATCGTCTTGATATCCGACTCGTTTGCAAAAGCAGCGTCTGCAACTATTATCGATCTCTTCGGCGGGAAAGTGCGTACTCTCCTGGCCGTAAACATATCACTCATCATTTTCTTTTCGTTCATCTGGAGCCGGGCCGTGCTCAATTTTCAAAGGCACACCAATGGGTTTTAACGGCCAGTACGAACGCCTGAGTTCATCGGATCGCCGTCTCTCTTCGAATGTTCTGTCCGGATATTCCGATTGTCGGACTGTCCGCTCAGCCGCTTAGCTTTCTTTTAATAATTTCGCCGGTGAGCTTTGGATTGGCCTTGCCCCTGCTCTTCTTCATCACCTGACCCACAAAAAATCCGAGCAGTTGAATCTTGCCTTCCCTGTACCTCTCCACCTCTCTGGGGTTCTCGGCTATGACCTCATCGATCATCTTCTCGAGCTCACCCTCGCCGCTTATCTGCTCGAGACCGAGCCTGCGTACCACTTCTTCGGCGCTCTCATTCGATTTGACCATTTCCTTGAATACGTCTCTCGCGGCAGAGCCGCTCACTACATTCTCCTTGACGAGACGAATCAATCCCGCCAACCTCTCAGGCTGCAAGGAAAATTGCTCTATCGAGACGCTTTGCTCCTTCAGCTCCTCCATGACCTCGCGCATCATCCAGTTCGCACTGAGCTTTGGATCGCCCGCTATCGATGCGAGCTCCTCGTAATAGTCTGCTATCTTCTTCTCGGAGCAAAGAACCGATGCATCGTACGAGGAGAGGTTATACTCCTTCCTGAATCTTCGTTCCCTTTCGAGTGGCAGCTCGACCATCTTTGTTCTTATTCCATCGATCCACTCGTCATCCACCTCGAGCGGAAGAAGATCTGGCTCGGGGAAGTAGCGGTAGTCGTGAGCATACTCTTTGCTCCTCATCGTTACGAGCTTCTTTGCACCAGAATCCCAGAGATTCGTCACCTGCGAGATCTTACCCCCGTTCTTCAGAACCTCTATCTGACGCTCGATCTCGTAGCGTATCCCCATCTCGACGGCCTTGAATGAATTGAGATTTTTTATCTCCGTCTTCGTGCCGAACTCGCTGCTCCCAGCGGGCATCACTGAGACATTGACATCGCACCTCAGCGATCCCTCTTCCATGTTGCCGCTGCAGATGCCGAGATATCGCAGTATCTTTCGAAGCATTACGAGGTAGGCTCCGGCCTCCTCTGCCGAATGCATGTCGGGCCTGCTTACGATCTCGATCAGAGGAACTCCGCAACGGTTGAAATCAACTAAGCTTCCGCCATCTTCTTCATGAATAAGCTTGCCGGCATCGTCTTCGAGATGGATTCGTTCGATACGGACCCGCTTCGTCTCGCCGTCCAGCTCGAATTCGATAAAGCCGTCCGCGCAGAGCGGCTTGTCGAACATTGAGATCTGATAGTTTTTAGGGCAATCAGGATAGAAGTAGTTCTTCCTTGCAAAAACGCTCTCCTCTGCAATCGTGCAGTTCGTAGCGAGGCCCATGAGGATCGCCATCGAGACCGCCTCTCTATTCAGCACGGGCAAAGCACCTGGAAGTCCGAGGCAAACCGGACAGACGAGGGTATTCGGTTCGGCTCCATAGGTCGAGGGACAGCTGCAGAAGATCTTTGTCTTCGTAAGGAGCTGCGCATGCACCTCAAGCCCTATGACGGGAACGTATTCCTGGACTTCGGTCACATTCATCGAAAAACCCTTTGCCTTTCACCCGACCTCGGGTCCTGAAACCTTGCTCTGAAAATCGAACTCCTTCTCGAGAGCGTATGCAGCCCGAATCATCTTTCTCTCCTCCTTCAGGCCGGCCATGACCTGAATCCCGATCGGGAGACCCTCCGGAGACAACCGCGCAGGGATCGAGATAGCGGGAATCCCTGCAATGTTTGCTGTAGTAGTGAATATATCGGAAAGGTACATCGCGATCGGATTGTCTACCTTCTCGCCGAGCTTGAATGCGGGAGTGGGGGATGTCGGAGTAATGACGACATCCACTTCGCTGAACACCCTCCTGAAATCCTCTATGATCATCGCCCTTACCTTTTGAGCTCTCGAATAGTATTCGTCGTAGTAGCCCGAAGAAAGCACATAGGTACCCGTCAATATCCTGCGCTTCACCTCTTCACCGAAACCTTCGCCCCTCGTTTTCTCGTACATCTCTATCAGTGAATCAGCCCTGTGCCTGTAACCATATCGAACGCCATCGTATCTGGCGAGGTTGGACGATGCCTCGGCGTCGGCGAGTATATAGTAGCAAGCCATGGCTGCCTCGAGATCGGGAAGTTCCACCTCTCTAACTTCTCTGCCCGAATTCCTGAGATATTCGACCGTTTCGCCCAACGCCTCCCTCACGGAGGGGCTCAGGTCCAGATCCCTGAACCCTCGGGGCACCGAGAATGTCAAATCGCCGATTTCCTCCTCGAGCGCCTCGACGAGGCTGCTGTGAGACTCCTGAATGCTCGTTGAATCGTGCGGATCGTGACCCGAGACAACATCCATGAGAAATGCCGTATCTCTCACGTTCTTTCCAATTGGGCCGATCTGATCGAAGCTGCTCGCAAATGCGACGAGCCCGTAGCGAGAGACCCTCCCGTATGTCCCCTTCATCCCTACCACCCCGCACAGCGAAGCAGGCTGCCTGATAGAGCCGCCCGTATCGGAACCGAGCGCCACTGGCACCATTCCGGCTGCCACCGCCGCCGCCGAACCTCCGCTCGAACCTCCAGGAGCGTAATCGGTATCCCATGGGTTGTGTGTCAATTGAAAGGCAGAATTCTCCGTGGACGAACCCATAGCGAACTCGTCCATGTTTGTTTTGCCTATGATCACGGCTCCAGCTTCTTTGAGCCTCTCTACGACCGTGGCATCGTAAGGCGGAACGTACCCTTCGAGGATCCTCGATGCGCACGTCGTCGGTTTTCCCTTAGTACATATGTTGTCCTTCAAAGCGATGGGAACCCCGAACAGAGGCTTCGACTCCATAAGTGCGATATCGAGCGTCTCAGCCTCTTCAATGGCCTTTTCTTTGAAAATGTGGAGAAAAGCTCCGATAGCCGGGTCCTTCTCTTCTATCCTATTGAGATACGATTCGAGGACCTCGGCTGGTCTTACCCTTTCTTCACTGTAAAGCCTCCTTATATCAGCTATCGTCAATTTTCCTACATCATGCAACAAATCAACTACTCCTCAGCATCCTTTTACCCGCCAATACATGCATTCTTGTCCGAAATAGCACGGCAAAGGTCTTTGACCAATCGTTTCATCCGAAACGTTCGATCGGCTCACAGTGGTTCGTCAAAGCTCCTCACCCTCGATCACAGGCGGCACTTTGAAGAAACCGTCACTGCTTTCGGGAGCGGAGGCGAGCACATCATCCCTCGAGAACGTCTCATCGGGTTCGTCGTGGCGGAGGTACTGTTTCTCCATCGTAACCGAGTATTTCGAGCTCAAACCTTCGACGTCGATAGACTTCAGCTTGTTCACGAACTCTATGATCTCTGCAAGCTGCTTTTTCAGCTTGTCCCTCGATTCGTCCGAAATTTCGAGCCTCGAAAGCTTCTCGAC
>NATK01000041.1 GCA_002085285.1 Candidatus Latescibacteria bacterium 4484_7 | reverse complement strand
TGTTTGCGAAGCCGGGCAGAAGCTGGTGCAGGCGATCGTCGACGCGGTCGGTTCCAGCGAAGAGGCCAGGCGCGCGGTGGCCCACAACCTCGCGTTCCATCGCCATGTAATCCTACTCAACAGAAGCCATGTGCTCATCGAGCAGCAGTACCTCGCCCAGGCCGTCGTGGAGACGTTCCGGACCTGCTTCGAGAGAGATGCTGCTGCGATCCGGAGCTTCAAGAAGAACTTTAAAGCGATCAACGAGATCGCGCTTGCGCTGACAGAGGACAAAATGATGCGCGACGAATACTGGCCGAGCATGAAGGCGTACTGCGTCGAGATCGACGCCGTCAACTACCGCGGCTATTTTCTGCGCGTCGGCGACGCGTTCGTCTCCAAATACTTGGGCGATGCCGTGTTGCGCAAGATGGTTCTTTCCCCTCAGATCGCGGCTGGAGCCGGCGAGCCGGACTGCCCGAAGAGCACCCCGATGCTTTACAAGGAGATACCATGAAACCTTTGACCGACGGCACGACCCTGGTTCTCAAGCATTTCCAGGCGCGTGTCGGTTTCGCGCCGAACGAGGAGCGGTCGGACATCGAACGCTTCGACGTGGAGTTTATCTCCAAGGGGCAGGACCACATCTACCACACATCCAAGGTGTTGCCGGATGGGCGCAAGGAGGTGGCGAAGGACTTCAACCGCATCGCGCTGCGATTCGGCAAATACCAAGCTCTGCACTTCATAGGAAGTCTGATCGAGGGCATATCCGGCTATCTCTACGTGGTTCGAAAAAAACTTTACGGCGACAAGCCCTACGTATACCACATGCGGCTCAAGAAAGACGCCGTCGGGCGCAACGACTACCGGCTCCGCATTACCGTCAACAAGGACTACCGCCGCAAAGACGCCAAAACATGGGACGAGGAGAGCGGCAAGATGCGCGAGCGCAACGCGGCACGGCACCGTGTCTACATCTCCGTGTTCGACGCTGACAACAACGAGATTGTCGAGGTCCAGCTGACCCGCCGTGACGTGATCTTGCTTCTGACGGCCACCGTCGAGTCCTTCCGGTCGACCGGCGTTCGCAAGATGCACTTTATCACGCTCCGGGAGGCCGTGTTGACCGACTCGAAGGAGGATATCTTCGCCAAAGGGGTGCCCGTTCCCGTGACCATTGACCACGAGACGATCGGTTTCTCGAACATCTTTCTGCACGGCCAGGAGATCAACAACCTGCACCAGCTCGTCAATCGGCTTATCTTCGAGCCGAGCGTCCAGGAGAACCTTCAGGATTGCCTGTTCCGGTACCGCCAGGTGCATGCGAGAAGGGAGGGCGCCTACGTGATGCTCGATCTTGCCAAGATGCGCGTCGACCGGCAGCTCTCGCTCGACGGGCGGAGTGAACGGTTCGTCCACGAAGTGGTTCCCGACGAGGAAGGCGGAGCGAGCCATACGGTATTTCTCGGAAACACTCTTCTTGCCGGTCTTTTTTTGGCGGTCTCCCCCGCCATGGTGATCCGTTCTGCGCTGGCCGATGTTGACGACCATGGCCTCATTCTGCCCGAAAAGAGAAAGAGTAAGAAGGAGCCTGTCGTTAAGATTCTTACCCGCGAAGGTGTTCTCGGCATCGGCAAGGGCAAAACCACGTTCAAGGTTTCCAAAAAGGACGAAAAGAAGAAAATTCACGGGTTTTTCATCCTCAAAGGAAGCGCGTCGCGCTATGTCAACGACGATGGAGAGACCGTGTTTCGCATGTCGAATACCGATGACGGCAGGACAATCAAGCATTTTCACGACGACGGCACCGTGGAAGAGGTCCCGGTCCTGGAAGAGTTCTCCATCCCGCTGTACAACCAGTGGACCGCCTTCATGGGCATCCTCTCCGTCGCCTACGCAAAGCGGTTCTCGGAGAATCTCGATGTGGACGAATTCCTGAAAGACTCCATCAACCACCGTGTCATCGAAATCTTCGCGAACGACCACAAGGGGCACTGCCGGTACCTTGTGAAGGTGCATTCTGACGAAGCCAACATTGGCACGGGCTACGGAGCCATTGACTACCCCGCGGTACTGATCATAGAAAAGTATCGGACGAACAAGAACGGGGACGATTACGAACAGAGGATAGAAGGCAAGTTTCGAATGCCCCTCCTGCGGCGCTACCTTCACGAGTTCATGACGCTGGCGATGGAGTTCGCGCGCTATGTCGACGATTACGAATACGCCGAAGAAATGCCCAAAAAAGAGGTGTTGCCCGTCGTCAAGCACGAAGACGATTTTTACGTTGAAGACGAACATCCGGTGCGCGTAGGAATCGCGAAAGACGGAGGCGTCAGCGTGACAGGACTGCTGGAGAGCCGTCATGAAAAGACGGAGCTTGGCAGAAGCGACGCGGTGGCGCTTGCGATGTCGGCGAGAAACCGCATCTTCTACGGTAAGTGGTTGCCGTTCGTAGGGCTTCGCTGCTCCGTTTCCGACGACGGGCACTATTGCGACATGCATGCCGAGGTCCAGGTGGAGCGCTCGAGCTACGGGCCGCTTTACGCCTGGGAATACCTCTACGGGGTGGCGCATCGTGCTTGACCGGCTGCTGTCAGGTTACGACGGCCCAAAGGCCGAAGAGATCTACCGACAAAGAAGAGGGCGGCTGTTTGGCAGCTACGAGGACGGGAAGCGGTATTTCGATGAGGTTTTCGAGTATTTCGACCGCAAAAAGGGACTGTACATAGGGCAGGGCGTCGACCTGAAGAAGCTTGCCGAAGAGAGTGCCGTCCTCGGCGACGGCGCGGTCGGACGGGAGCCCGTATACGTGCCTCCCGGCGATTCGTTCGGGCACACCACGATCCTCGGAACCACCCGTCGGGGCAAGACGCGCTTTATGCTGGCCCTCGTCCGACAGATGATATGGTTCGACGAGGACGTGTTCATTGTCGAACCGAAAGGATCCATCGGACAGGAGGTCATCGCATGGGTCGTAGAGTTTCTCGAGGAGGTCGGAAAGCTCGAGTCGTTCAAATACATCTCCCCGGTGTTTCCGGAGTATTCCATCAAATACAACACGTTTTTCGGGATGGACGACGAAGGTCTCTCCTCGGGCGTGCAAAACATGATCCTTGTCGACGAGAGGTTCTTCGCAGACATCGGTTACGAGGTTACGATGTCAATCTGCCTCGGCACGAGGTTCCTCGAGACCTTATGGTCCAAGGAGGACGTGGAGAACAAGATCCTGGAGGAGTACAGGAGGGTCTTTGGCAAAAGAAAGATCGTGGACCCCGTCAACATGCTTGCCGAGCCGGGTCTTCTGGATGCGCTGGTCGAACCCCAGAACGAAGGCACCATCGAAGAGATGGACCCGCCGTTGCGCACGCTGCTGACCGTTGGGGACGTGGCGCGTTACGCCAACAAACGGGGCATCGTGGCGCTGCTCGACAGGGTTAACAGCGTGACGGAGGAGCAGATTCGCGCCAAAATGGCCATCAACTACCCCAACTCGCAGGAGGCGGAGCGAAAAACCGTCGAAGCCCTTCATCTGCGTGCCGAAGCGGTAAAGGCGCTCGAGAGCCAGGCGGACAAGCCCCAGGACTACTTCAGCAAGGTCAGTTCTAGCTACAAACTGGTCTTGGACAAGCTCTCCTCCGGCAAGCTCGGCAAGCTTCTCAACACGACACGGATCAACCCGCTGTACGACATTCTGAAACAGGGCGACGCGGCCAGGGTTTTCGTCATGCAGCCCGCACCGCTTCTGTTCAAGGAAGCCGCCGTTTCCCTGATGCGGTTGACCACCTCGATGTTCATGAACTGGTACGGTCGCGTGGGCATGTCAGGCCGCGCATTCCCCAGGCCGTTCAACTACGTCGTAGACGAGGCGGGCGCGATCCTGACGCCCGAAGTGATCGAGCTACTCAACAAGGGCGGGGGGCTTCGCATGAAAATGACGCTGGCTACCCAGTCCTTCTTCGACTACGTCGACGCGCTTGGCCCGGAGAAGGCGTCGGTCGCCTTCGACAACATGAACGTCAAGTGCTATTTCGCCGTCAACGACGACGAATCCAAAAGGAAAATCTCCGATTCCTTTTCGTCTATCAAACGGCCGAGCTCGACGTTCGGCAGTTCCGGCATCGACATGCGGGCCCAGGTCAACCGCACGGCGGAAGAGATACTGTTGCCAGGTCACATCAGCGAATTGCCGAGGCGAACCTTCCTCTACCAGAACGCCGAAACGAAAATGCTGGTGGAGGCGCCTTTCCTGGACGATCCGACGCATTTTATCGAGATGCCATATCTTGAAATGGAAGAGGATATCAACCGCTACTACGGCATGACGATGAAAGAGGTTCGGGAGTGGGAGAGGGGCCTGGCCGACAAGACAAAGAAAGAGATCGAAAAAGAAAGGATCCATGCATGAAAACCATCTTCGCGCTCGCTATTGCAACTTTTGCGCTCGTACTTGTTCCCGCTCAGGCCGGAGACGGGAAACCCAAAAACAGTCGGCAGAACATGGAGTTTTCGCTTGTCAATCCGACGGCCAACGATTTTGTCGTGTTTGCAGAAACCAACGGAATCACCAAAGAACGGATGGAAGAGGCCTACAGGAGCCCGATGAGCGACCCGGAGAATTCGTTCCTTTACGCCCTGGCCTACGACTACGCCTACGAGCTGCCGGACCTGGCCCCGTTCTACCGCAACGCTTCCGACAGCAACATCGCCATCGGCGACAAGTCCGCGCTGTACGAATATCTCGACTACCTCATCCGCATCAACGAACCCGATGAGATACTGAAGATGCTGACGGTGCCAAAATGCTATGGCATGCAAAGCAGCTATCGTTGCCTCTACTATCTCGGCGCAGCCAAATACCTCAAGACGGGCCGATGCAACAGCAATTTGCGCAACGCCGCCCGCAACGGCATAAAGAGCGGACTCTACCGAAGGCTGTGCCGATAGTCGCCCCTTTTCCTGCACTGTTCTTTAATCTTGCTTAAATCTGGCCTGCCAGTGCGCCTCTTTGCCCTCCCGTATTCCCCTTGTCAAGGGGGTTTTGGGGGCTTTTGCTCTCCTCTTTTTTTGCCATTTGAGGAGACCCCCGTTTTTAGGGTAGCATTCTCTTATTCCACGATTCAGGAGCGAACATGGCGAAACACGAAGAGTTTGCCGACCTGCCGCCCATACCGAGATATCTGGATACACAGAAGATGATCGTCATATTCGAGATGGACGAATTTTTCGTCGGCATCGGCGCATTCATGGCGGTCTTTTTCATCGGGTTTGCGACGGGTACGACCACGGCTATCACGATGCCTCTTGGCCTCGTGCTCCTCATCGTCAGCGGATTGTCTGTCAAGAAGATCAAAAAAAGGTATCCGAATGGCTTTATCGTCCATTACATGTACCGTCTTGGCTACAAAGACCCCGCTGGCCCCGCGAAGCTTCGCAGGGAAGATCTCAAACGTGGAAACCGGGTTATGCCGACCGGTTACGTGACCTATTTCGTGCATTAAGGAGAAACGGTGAAAGAACTCAAGCAGCGCGACGAGATCATCAAGCGCGAAGGCCTGCTCAAATACAACGCGATCGGCACCGTAGCGCTGACGTTTGTCGTTATAGCCCTCTTGTTTTTTATGGCAAACCTTCACAAAAACAGAACCGTCCAGGTCGTCATACCCCCCGCCATCGAAGGGCAGGTGACACTGGTTCTTGGTGTCAATCACTCCTCCAAGGAGACGTATGGGGTGTTCGGTCAATACTTCGCCCGTCTCGTCGGCAACTACAGCTACCGCAACATCGACGACGTCATCAAGAACCTCACCCGCTTCTACTCCTACAATCTCCAACACCAGGAGTACACGCGGCTACAGAATACGGCAAAGGCGATCAAGAGCAACTACATCACCCAGGTATTCACGCCCCAGTCCTACGACGTGCGGTTCGACCGCCGGGGGATCGCCACGGTGACGGTGGAAGGGCTCATGACGCGCACTATCGGAAAAACTTCGGAAATCGTGGACTTTCCCTACGCCTTCGAGTTCAAGCTGATGACCTACAACGCCAATATCTACATCGTGGCGCCGATCAAGGGCGGATTCCACGCCAAAACGCTTTCCGAGCGGAACATCCTCAAGAAGTACCGCGAGACGAACAGGTATCTCGACTTCACGTCGCCCAAGCCGACACAGCAGCAGAAGAAGAAAGGGGAGAAAAAATGAGAAAAACGGTTTTTGCCGTCTTGATGGCGGCGGTTGCTTTAGCCGGGAGCCCCGAAACAATGACGATCGAAAAAAACGTTCCCGTCAAGATCAGGTATCTGGCAGGCAAACCTTTTGTGCTCGCCTTCAACTTCGTCATCGCCAAGACGGGCAAGCTGATGAGGTCGGGCGACGGCGTCAGCGTTCACACGATGCCCAAGAGCATCATCGTCATTCCCGACCAGCAGGGAGCCGAGGGCATACTCACGATTGTGAACGAAAAGGGCAACAGTTACATCGTCCAGTTCGAACCGGGTGGTGACAAGAGCGCCTTCGTGTTCGAGGATCCCGTCTACGAGTTCAACTACAAGCCGACACTGAAGGTTCGCAACGTCTCGACCGTCGTGGAGCGAGAATGCAACATTCTCGTCAAGAAGGTCGTGCTGGGCAAAAAAATGAAGGGCTACACGATGCTGACGGCGCCGCTGACCGTACAGATTCCCGAGATCGACACCGCCAAGACGGCTCTTGTTCTCGAGCGCAAGAGGCGCTACAGCGGCAAAAAATACATCGTCGAATACTGGGAGGGCAAGAACGTCAGCGACTCGCCAAAATACATCGAACCCGAGGACTTCTACACGAAAGGGATCATCGCAATCTCTCCGTCTCAGCGTCGCGTCGACGTGGGCGAATCGTTCAACATGGTTTTCGTCGTCAACAAGGCGACGCTGAAAGACATGATCGAGGGAGGGGGCGATGAGTGACAACAAAAAGATCGACTGGAAGAACAAATCGCTGAAATCCCTCTCCGTCAAGCGGAGGGTCCAGCTCGTCATGGTCGGGGTTGGGCTCGTGCTCGCGTTCTTGCTCTACAGCTTTGTCAGCTTCCTTTCGCAGGCCGGGGTCTTCAAGCCTCACCACAAACAAGTGGAGGCCAAAAGCCAGTCCCCGGTGGGCATGAGCGAGATCGAGTACAAAGAGTCCCTGATCGCTTCGATTGAAAACAAGCTCCAGGAAGTAACCGACACGATGGGCAGCTTCTCCGACAACATGAAGAAGCAGATGGAGCGCTCATTCAAGCAGCAGGAAGGGTACATCAAGGAGGAGTTCCGCAAGCAGTCGATCAAGACGGAGGCGGCGCTTTCGAGGACCGAAGCAAAGCTTCAGGCGGTCGAGCGAAAGGTAGAAGCCCTCGAGACGCGCCTCGATGCGACGGAAAAAAAGATCATGGGACGGGTGGACCGGCGACTGAAGAAGTTCGGCGGTGGAGCCGTGAACAACGAACTGCTGCCACCCCCTCCGTTCGGCACGAAGCCTTCGGGCGCTTCGGAAGAAGAGGTACTGCTGCCTCCCCCGCTGATTTCGATCGACGAGGAGGAGGCGCCGAAGTCCAAGGTGAAGCCTGAGAAAGCAGAGGCCGACGGCATGCTGCCTCCCCCTCCTGAAACGAAGAAAAAAAGTGGGTACGAGTTCTCCGTCACCGTCAACGAGAACATCGAGGAGGATATCGCCCGGGAGCGCAACGAGACCGCCATGATTCTCGCCGCCAACGAGGTCGAGGAGGAGATATCCGTCGACATGGCCGTCAGCTTCACGAAGGCCTACATGATCACGGGCGCCTACGCGCCGGTGTTCGGCACGAGCGAGCTCGGCTCCGTGCCGGTCATTATCGAGGCGGAAGACAATCTTCTGATACCCAACGAATACACGGCCAACGTGGACAAGTGTTTTTTGATCGGCGGGGCGATCGGGGATCCCAGCAATGACAAGATCCTGATCAAGATCTCCAAACTGCAATGCGTCATGCAAGACCGCACCAAGCAGATCGTCGGAAAGGTCAACGGGTGGGTCTACGACAAGTACGGTACACCCGGTGTACACGGCACCTTCATATCCAAGACAGGCCGATACATCTGGCGGATGGTCGTCAGCGGAATCCTGGAAGGACTCGGGCAGGGGTTTGTCAACTACACGGCGTCACTCGGCGACAACAGCGGCGGGTACAACACGATCGTCAGCGGCGGCGCCGCCGGCGGCGGGCAGGGGATCCAGAACGCCTTCAGCCGCCTTTCCGACTTTTACCTGAAGATGGCGGAAAAGACACTCCCCGCCCTGGAGGCCAAAGGAGGGCAGAAGGTGACCGTGGTGTTCCAAGGCGGCGAGAAGCTGCGGGTCGAGGATTTCAGTCCAATCGACATCCCTTTTCTTGAAGATTACATGAGCGCGGAGGATTACGAATGAAGCGAATGATTTTGGCGATTGGCGGCATTGCGGCCGTGTTTGCATTGACGGGATGCGGCAACAAGAACGTCGTCATGCCCGGGCAAGAGTACAGCGACTGTTACGTCGCAGGCGACAACAACGGGGTGTGCGGCAACCCGATGAACCTGTACCGCTACCGGGACAAAATCGAAGCGCTGGAGCCCCATCCCGGGCGCATCTATACCATCGACGACGAGGGAACGATCCGCGACAAGGAGAGCGGCAAGATCGTCGTGCCCGGCGGCGAGGTCGGCAGCGCGGAATCGAAAATCCCGCTGTCTGTCAAGAACAAATCCCTTGTGATCTCGCATCCTACGGAGATGGCCCCGATTCGCGACCTCGGATATACGCGGGAAGTATGGTACGCGCCCTATGAGAATAACGACGGGGCGCTGGTAGAGGCCCACAGCGTCCATGTCGTCATCAAGAAACCCAGGTGGATCATCGGAGAGGACCACCCCAAAAACGTCCGTGGCGGCGTGCTGATCCCCTCCCTGCTGACCACAGAGGTCGTGTCTAGACAGGGCGCCGACCCGGAATACAGGGACATCAAGACTATTGAGGACTATGTCAACGGGAAAGATCTGAGCGCCGAAGAAAAACGTATCCTCGAATATCTCAGAGAGCGCGGAACGAGCGCGTCCACCCACAAAGCCAAGCCTAAAGGAGCAGAGAGATGAGAAAAACGATAGGCGCGATCGCGCTGGCAGC
>NATK01000040.1 GCA_002085285.1 Candidatus Latescibacteria bacterium 4484_7 | reverse complement strand
CGCATCTTGTCAGCCTTTTCGATCGAATATACCCATATTGACGTCATGTAATTTGGATCGGTTTTCGTATAGCAAATCCATTTACCGCCCGGAGAGAAGGAATAGTTGTCTATCGAATTGTATTCGCAGCGATCCACGAGCGTCTTCTTGCCCGTCTTCACACTGAGCACGAAGAGCCTGTTCTTCTTGTCGCTGTATGCCATACTCTTTCCGTCGGGCGACCATACAGGGTGGATGATCCATGAATCGCTTCCCGATGTCAGCTGCTTCACCTTGCCCTTGCCGTCATGGGGAATGAGCATGATCTCATACTCGCCGTCGGCCTCTCCGAGGAAAGAGATATACCTTCCGTCGGGTGACCATTCGACGTCCATCTCTCTTGTACCGTCCGTCTGAGTGATGTTATGAATAATTCCGTGTTCGGCCGGTACGGTAAAGACATCACCCCTCGCTCCAAATGCTGCCCTCACGCCGGAAGGAGAGATTGTGAAGCTCTCGATGTACTTCGATACATTCTTGTATATGGGGCGTACGTAAGGCTTGTCGGAGCCGAGCTCCACATGAATCTGCTGATTCTTACCCGAACTGACATCGTAGTAGTAGAGATATCCTCCGTTTTCGTACACGATTCTGTTACCGCCCCTGCTTGGCCACAGAACATCGTAATCGGTGAAATTCGTCACCTTGGTGACCTTCTTAGTCGAGATGTCGTACTTGAAAAGATTCAGAGTCATGTCCTTATCAGAGGTGAAGTATATCTCGTTGCCGATCCACATAGGGAAATTGTCCGTGCCGGCGAACTTCGTCACTTGCGTGATCTCGTTCTTCTCGAGATCGTAGATCCACACATCCTGGGCTCTTCCAGCGCGATACCGTTTCCAGTTCCTGAATTCCCTCGACTTGATATCGTATGCGATCTTCTTTCCGTCGGGGGAAAGCGTTGCAGGGCCGCCCTCGGGTATCTGAAGAGGTTGTGCGAGAGCCTCATGGAATGGGTCTATGAGATAGTACTTCCCCATCCTCTTCCCATACGGCGTTCTGTTGCATCGAACGAGGAGCTTCTTTCCGTCCGGTGTCCAATCCCATACGATATAATCGTACCCGCCTCTCGGGGGCATCATACCTACGTCGGGATAGTACGTCACGCGCTTGGGGACCCCTCCTTCGAACGGAACGACATAAACTTGTCTCGTGCCGGAATATTCGCCGGAGAAGGCGATCCACTTGCCGTCGGGGGAAATCTTCGGGAAGATCTCGAGTCCTTCGGGAAAAGATGTCACCCTTCTCGCCTGCCCTCCTTTAGCCGATACGGTCCAGATATCACCTGCATAAACGAAGGCCACCTTGTCACCCATTATACTTGGGTAACGGAGCAACCTCGCCTCCTCGCCGTTAGCAGCAGCAGCGAGGAATGCCATCAATAAAAACAACAATAAAAAAACCTTGAACCTACCCATGGCTCCTCCTTTTGAAAAAATCGAGATGGATTCTACCAGAAAGAAACAACGAGGTCGAACATTTTTTGGGGATTTTTCGGGAACAGGAAGAGACAAGGTGACCCCCCTGTTATTAAGAGTTATGATATATTTTCCGTTCCCTTTTTTGGAGCTTTTTTTATCATCGTTGCAAGCGGCATGTGTTAGAATTCTCCCCACAGAAAAAACGGATGAATAAGGGAACGTGCGCCGATGGGTACGGCGCACAGAACCTTTATTATTGATGAAGGGAGAAGAAATGAAAAGGGCTGTTATTCTGATAACTCTTGTCTTGACGGCGTTCTTAGCAATTGCAACCGCCCCTTCGTGCAACGAAAGAAACAGCGGCTCGATATTCAGCGCGCCGATAGCGATCTACGGAGATTCGAGGACGGACAGCGCCGCCCATCTTTCGGTCATCGAGGCCATAGCAAAGACAAATCCAAAGATCGTATTCTCGACAGGCGATCTCGTAGCCGACGGAAACATAGAGAGCCAGTGGGATGCCTTTTTTCAGATCATATCCAACCTTCCCAAAGGGTGCAGATACTACCCGGCAATCGGAAATCACGAGGCCGGCTCCAAGTACTACTTCGATCGCTTCGAGCTCCCGAACAACGAAAGATGGTACTCCGTGCACTACAGGAATCTGCACTTCATCATTCTGGACAGCAATGAGGATCTCTCGCCAGGTTCCAAACAGTACGATTGGCTCGAGGGAGAACTCAAGAACTCAAAAGGTGATTTCAAGATTGCAATAGATCATCATCCCCCATTCAGCTCGGGGCCACACAGGGAAGATGAGAAGGGCCTGAGAAAAAGCATAGTACCTCTATTCGAAAGGTACAATGTCAGTGCCCTGTTCAGCGGACACGACCATATCTATGAAAGGTCGCTGCACAACGGTATATACTACATTGTTACAGGCGGCGGAGGAGCACCGCTCTACGACTCGACTCAGACAAACGAGTACAGCGAGGTCTTTGCAAAGAGGTACCACTTCTGCGCTCTCGTTCCGTCGAAGAGTAGTATCGAGGTATTTGTGCTCGGAACCGATTTGAAGCAGATCGACAGATTCAGAATCTATCGAGCGAAGATGTAGGTGAGGTTCGGACTGTTTGCGTGACCGGCAGCTCCGACCATTCATTGGCGCGCAAATCATCGCTGCAGAGAATCCCAGAAGCCTATGCGCCCATGATCACCGCCGGGTCATAGCCCTGCCGCTCAAAGGCAGGCAAATCATCGCTGCAGAGAGAAATTCCATCTCTTCAACTGAAACAGCAGAGCGATCAAAGATGCAGCGGCGATGCCGAGCATAACGATCCCCTTAGCAGTGCTTCCGAGGATCAATTCGCCCGTACCGACGAGTGCAAGATTGATCATGATAATCCCGGTCACGATCTCTACGAACACCCTCCAACCGAGCCTGTCCTCATGTTCTAATTGCATTAGATCCCTTATCTTCTTCCATCCGGCTCCGCCCGGATGGACCCGAGCGTAAAATCTCTTCAGATGCTCCGTGCCGACCGGCTTCGTTAGAAGAGTCACAGAGACCCAGGTTGGAATCGATATCATAACCGTCCATAGTACCGAGAACGGAAAATCGAATATTTCGCCGCCTGCGCCCCTCTGCGCAGAGAGGTGTCCGAAAACGATTGTACAGACCAACGCGGCTATCATCGCAGATATCTCAGACCACGCATTGACTCGCCACCAGTACCACCTTGCAATATATACCGAGCCGAGCCCCGCTGTTATCGATATGACAAGTTTCCACGCGAAAGCAATGTCGTGTATGAGAAACGATACGAACGCCCCTAACACAGCGAGCGCTATTATCGATAGCCTTGCAGCTACGAGGTAGAATCTATCGGACCTCCCTTTCATCAGAAAGCGTCTTACAAGATCGTTCACTATGAGCGAAGAACCCCAATTGAGCTGCGTATCCACCGTCGACATGAAGGCAGCGAAAAACGACGCAACGACGAGTCCGAAGAAACCCACCGGAAGAACCGACTTCATCACCATCGGATAGTACTTCTCTGGATCGCCTATGTGCCCGAATGTCGCCATACCTACGAGACCCACTATGATCCACGGCCACGGTCTTATGCAGATCTGAGCGAAGCTGTACCAGAGGTACCCGAGGATCGAGTGCTTCTCGTTCTTCGCGGCGAAAAGCCTCTGGGCGAGATAGCCCCCTCCGTCGATCGTATACGAGGCCCACCAGACGACGAGGATCAGTACGAGGAACTCGGTGAAAGGATTTGCCCGATCGATCATTTCAACGCCCGGCACGATTGTGAAGACCTTGCGCACATCGAATCCGTTAGTCGTTAATTTCTGGACGAGATTAGCGATCCCCCCGACCCTCGCAAGAGCAGCAACGGCGAGGTAGATCGAACCCGCCATGGCGAGCACGAACTGGAGAAAATCGGTGATAACCACTCCCCAGAGACCCGACAGCACCGTATAGAAAACGGTCAACGTGAACAAAAACAGCACCGTGAACACATCGGCTCTCATGTGAAGTATGACGCTCGCATCGTTCCACCCCATCACGACCACTATGACCTTTGTCATCGCACGCATTACCCAGGCTATCACTATGATATTCTGGACGATTCCGAACCATGCAGCCTTGTATCCACGGAGCACCTTGGCCGGCACCCCGTCGTAGCGAAGCTCTATAAGCTCGGCGTCGGTCGTTATACGAGCCCTGTTCCACAGGCGAGAAAAAAGGAAAACGGCAACTATACCCCCAATTCCCCACTGCCACCAGAGCCAGTTTTTGTATATCCCTCCTCTGGCTACAAGTCCCGACACGACAAGAGGTGTATCGGCGGCGAATGTCGTCGCGACCATCGAGGTGCCGACTATCCACCATGGGAGACTTCGACCGGAGACGAAGAACTGCTCGGTACTTCCTGAAGCCCTCTTGGAGAAAAAGACGCCGATCAGGAAAACGACGACGAGGTAGATGACGATCACTGCAATATCGGGGTAAGACACGACATTTCCCTACATCATTAGAACCCGATAACGAAGGATATTGCCAATTCATGAATCAAGAACAGGCATCTATACAATCACGAGTATTTCTATATTCTGGTCGTACAGGTTCTCGTATCCATGCAGCAGCACCTGTAACGTTCAAAGCGACCCTGCCTTTTCACTCGCATCTTCAGGGCATTTCATCTCGTTCGCCGTGTTACAGAAATATCTTCAAGGCGACCATAAAACCGTAACCGCTCAGATCGAGAGCACCCTCGGGATGTACCTCATCGACCGACTCAGGCCCGTAAATAGGGTTGCCGTAAGAATCCTTGTAATTTGCCAGATAGACATCCATCTCCTCGCCGTCGAGACTTGTCGCCGTTCCCGTGAAACCTTTGATGCTGGCTATCCTTCCTCTCGCTTCGACGTTTATAGAGACCTTGGGAGCGACTGCAAACTCGACACCTATTCCTCCATGCACACCGTACCCCGATTTCGTCAGATCGGAAGTGTAGCCGTCCTCGTTCGAGCCGCTCGTTACACGCTCGGTGAAAGATAGCTTGGAAAAATAGATACCGCCGCCTGCGAATGCGTACGGCTTAACAAATAGAAACGGTATCGACGGCTTGACATATATCGTCCCCGTTACCGGATAAACTCTTATCTTATGCTCATAATCGAGCCCCCCGTCGCCTACACTGATATTGAGATTCGACTTACCCATTATCATGCCGGCACCGACACCGAAATTTATCATAGGAATCACCGAGAACAGAACCTCACCACCGATTTCTGGAACGAAGTGTATCTTCCCCATTTCATCACTCACATTCCAGGAAGGCAGCACATTTTCATTGAGGTTGCTCACATAATCGTTGAAATCGCTGTAACGGATATAATCTATTCCGGCCAGGACCCGAACTCCGAACCCAGCGCTGGCCGTTCCAACAACGAAGGTCAATATCGAAACTACCAATACCATCGACACGACAAAAGATTTCATCTCAACCCTCCATTTTATGATAACGGCTGTCAATTGAACTCGGCAGCCATACATGCAAGTTGAATATTATAGCCCAGGAACTATTCATCGGTAGAGCAGTGACCGAGCTACTTGCTCTTTTCCGACAATTTCTTGATCTTCTCTATATCCTCCTTTCTGCCTATCACTACAAGTATATCGCTGTGCTTTATAACGAAACTTGCCGGTGGCACGAGAATGAAGTTCTCCGGCACGAGTTCCTTTATAGCAATCACGTTGATGTTGTATTTCGTTCGGAGCTGCAATTCGGCGAGACTCTTGTTAACAAAGAATTCGAGAGGAGCGATCTCGGCGATGATGTAGTCCCCGGACATTGGGATATAATCGAGAACGTCCGGGGTGGAGAGACTACGCGCCACCTTTATCGCCATGTCTTTCTCGGGATAGATGATATCCGTAGCCCCTACTTTACCGAGTATCTTGCCGTGGTCTTCGTTCGTCGCCTTGACAACGATCTTCTTGACTCCTATTTCCTTTAGATACAGTGTGATCAGTGTGGCGGCATTTGCATTGCCCCCCATACTTACGATCACCGCGTCCATCTCCTCAAGGCCGAGGCTCTTTATCATGTCCTTCTGGGTGGCATCTCCGAGAATCGCCTGTGAGCAGTAAGGTCTTATCTTCTCTATGGACTCTTCCTTGATGTCTACGGCAACGACATCGTGGCCCTCCTCAAAGAGCGTCTTCGAAACATAGAACCCGAAATTTCCAAGACCTATGATCGCATATTTCTTCGCCATGACATTCCCCTTCTAATCTTTTGGTTCATCCGATCATTACCTTTTCTTCAGCGTATCTGTACAATCCGCCGCTCACCCTTCGAGTGAAAACATATGCGACGGTTAACAGCCCGGCTCTGCCGAGCAGCATAAGAATGATGATTACGATCTTCCCTCCGAAAGTCAGCGTCGGGGTCACACCCATCGAAAGTCCCACTGTACCGAAAGCCGATACGGTTTCGAACAGATAGGCGAGAAAATTCGTCCTGCCAGGATCCTGTGGATTCGACTGTGTTAATAGCAAAAGTATAAGACCGACGGTCACGGTGAGAACAGCGAGAATGAATATGGCGAGGGCCCTCGAAACGGTTTCTTCGGGAACGGTCCTGTTGAAAAGATCCACTGACTTTCTCCCCTTAATCTTGTTCCTCAATATACCAACGAGAACAGCCAATGATGTGGTCTTGATCCCGCCGCCGCAAGAGCCCGGACTCGCCCCGACGAACATGAGGATTATCAGTATAAAAAGTGTCGCTCCGCCGAGAGCAGAAATGTTGAGCGTATTGAAACCGGCGGTTCTTGCCGTGATCGACTGAAACAGAGACGTCAAAAATTCTTCTTTGCCGGAGAGGCCGGCTATCTGATTGTGCCGCTCGAGCAGAAAGAGCAGCAAGGCACCGACTACGATTAGAATCGCAGTCGTAGTGAGAACGACCTTCGAGTGAAGCGAAAGGTTCGTTCTTCTGCCCGCTCTATGCATCCTGAACCTCATGATGAACTCGTATATCACCGGGAAACCGATTCCCCCAATAACTATGAGGGAAAGTATCGTGGCGTTCAATAACAGGCTTCCCTTATAGTTGACGAAGCTGTCGCTGAAAAACGAAAAGCCCGCATTGCAAAAGGCGGAGATGGAGTGAAAGAGCCCGGTAAACAAGGCGCTGCCGCTGGACATCTCGTGCCTCCAATGAAAGAAGAGAAGCAGTGCGCCCGTTCCCTCGACGAGGAATGTGAAAAGAAAGATCGATTTTACGAGGCTCCTGATCTCCCTTATAGGAGCAGGAGTAAAGCTCTCCGTAATGATCCACCTCTCCTTTAGTCCCAATCCTTTTCCAAGAAACAGAAAAAAGAAAACGCTGAACGTCATAACGCCAAGCCCGCCGAGCTGTATCAGAGCCATTATTACGGTCTTGCCGAATGCGGTGAACGCAGTGCCCGTATCTACCACTACGAGGCCGGTCACGCATATCGCTGAAGTCGAGGTGAAAAGAGCGTTGATCGGGCTGATCGGATCGCCGGTCGAAGCTATCGGCAGAGAAAGGAGCAGCATCCCCAGCAAAGCCATCGAAAGATAACTCAAGATAACCAGAGATGCCGGGTGCATCCTTTGAAAGTACCTCTTGACGGCAAGGCTGACTCTGGTCATTCCTTTCATCACTTTATGAAGCCAATCCTTCTGTCTTCACCGCCCGATTCGTCGAGGAGTTCGTCGACGATTCGGTCTGCATCCTGATCTGCGAACCTAACTATCGTGCGAATATCTTTCCATGGAAAAAGGATATTTACAACATGTTTTTCCGGCTTCCTCTTGTTTTTCGGAATGACCTTACCCTTGGAGTCGGTGATGTCGAGAGTGACGAACTTGCTGTTCTCCACCCAGACCCCCGCTTCGTCAACTGCAACGACCTTGCAGAAAAACGGACCTTCTTCAGGCACACCAAGAAAATTCAATCCTTCGTTCTCCTTCAACTGTAGAAGCACTGTTTCATCGACTATGTCTCTTGCATCATTCAAGGTCGATCCCCCCTTAACAAACATACTCATTCCTCCAACCCGGCGAGCGGGTCGATTCATTCACAGACTCTTTTCTCCAACCCATCGAGCGGGTCGATTCAATCGATGCAAATTCTGAAGAGGATCACCTAAAAATTCAAATAAAATCTAGGAAAAGGAGATAAGTTTTTGTAGGGAAACAGCAGTGTTTGCAGACAAATTCATAGGCCCGAAAAAAACAAAAAAATGATATTTTTTTATTGACAAACTCAAAAATCTAAATATTATACAATTAAACAGTTATTTAATTGTATAATAAAACACATTTATAAGGAGGTGTTACCATGTGGGCAAACTGGCTGAACTTCCTGCTCGGGATCTGGCTCGTGATTGCAGCCTTTATCCCCGGCATCACAGCCTCGAAGACAGGAAGCCTGTGGAACGATCTCATTCTTGGGATCCTGATTGCAATCTTCGCCTACCTCGCAACAACAAAGAACAAGGCGATCTGCTGGATCAATGTGATTCTCGGCATCTGGCTGATCATCGCTTCGTTCGTAATTACTGGAAGCAAAAGCGGCAACCTCTGGAATGACTTGATTTCCGGGGTAATCATCCTTATAGTTGCTATAATAGCCGCATTGCAGAAGGGGCAAAGTTCCGTAACTGCTTGATCGGGCAGGAAATGAGGGGGGAGAGAAATCTCCCCCCTGCAACAACTCCGGAGGATGCAAATCGATGGGAAAAAAAGTAAGATCCTTTGAAAGAATCTTCAAAAGCCTCGGCAATCCTGTAAGACTCCACATACTGAAAGAGATCTCGCAGGAGCCGATATGCGTATCGAATATCGCAAAAAGGCTCAAGATATCCAATCCCCTCACATCTCATCACATAAAGATACTCGAGCGGGAGAACCTTGTCATAAGAACAAAAGAGGGCGTCTATGTCCGTTACGTACTCAACAAAGAGGGATTCGACGCACTTGTCGTCAATTTCTACAAATACCTCGGAATCGAAATGGAAATAGAAAACATTCCAAAATTCCTCAGAACGATCAAAGGAATAGAGGATTTTCTCACCAAACAGCCCAAATTGAAATAGTTTCTTTTAACCGAAGAAATCTCAACTGCCCACTATCTCGCCAAAATAATCGAATGACTTCGTTCTTTTTGAAAGGTCCATATACTTTGACTCTGCAGCACTATCCTCGGTCGAATCGAATCTGAAGAGGTCGACAATATCCTTTCTATCGAATCGGCCTCTTCTGAAATCGTTGAAGATCGTTTCGCCTAGTATAAGGCCGAGCGATTTGATTATATGAACTCTTCTCTTTATCCCGAGCCCGTAGATCTTGCGCAGCCGCCTCGTTTTCATCAGGCTTCCTGTCGAATTCTTTTCCCTCTGAAGATGATACCTGAGCTGCTCAGCGAGCGCCCTCGTTTCCCTCAG
>NATK01000039.1 GCA_002085285.1 Candidatus Latescibacteria bacterium 4484_7 | reverse complement strand
GATGGTGAAAAGGAGGAAACGAATGAGGAGATTTGTTTTCGTTCTGGCGCTTGCTTCGCTGGTTCTTGCCTTCGGCTGCGCGCACACGGTAAAGGTTCAGCGCATCGAACCGGGGGCCGTCACCGACCTTAGCGGCACCTGGAACGATACCGATTCGAGGCTCGTCGCCGAAGAGATGGTAAAGGATTGTCTGTCCAGACCGTGGCTCGGCGAGTTCACCGGAAAGTACGGCAAGAAGCCCGTTGTCATAGTGGGTTTCGTTCAGAACAAGAGCTACGAGCATATAGCCGTAGAGACATTCGTCAACGATCTTCAGCGGGAACTGATCAACAGCGGTCGGGTGTCGTTCGTCGCGGACAAGGACATAAGGGAAGCGCTGAGGGACGAGAAGGTGGACCAGTCGCACTACTCTTCGCCTGAGACGATGAAGAAGATGGGGCGCGAGCTCGGCGCCGACTTTATGCTCTTCGGCTCGATCAACTCGATCATCGACCAGATCGAAGGCAAGAAGGTCATCTTCTACCAGGTGGACCTCGAACTGATAAACATCGAAACGAACGAAAAGGTCTGGATAGGGCAGAAGAAGATCAAGAAGTACATCGCGAAGGATAAGTTCAAGATTTAATCACCTGCCCGCATCGGGTGGAACAACGGGACGGCACGGCTCTAAGGGTATTGGCGCGGCGTGTGATGGCTTGTACGCCTGACGCGCCGCAGTTCATCCGGATATAAGCTATGCGAAAAATTCTTTTTTCCCTTATTGTGCTCCTTGCTATCGGCTGCGCATCGACGCTCCGGCGCGAGATGGCCGTCGACCGGTTTCTCCCTGCCGCGGACTTTCAGCAGGCGATCGCCGATCTCGAGTCGCACGAAAAGGCCTTCGGGGGCAAGAGCAGACTGCTGTACCTGCTCAATATGGGTGCTCTGAATCACTATGCGGGCGATTATGAGGAGAGCAACAAGTACTTCGAAGAGGCTTACGCCCTCGCCGACGAGCTGTACACGAAGAGCATTACGCGCGAGCTGGCCGGAACGGTAAGCCCCAATATGAGGCCTTATTACGGCGAGGATTACGAGAAGGTGATGGTAAACACCTTTATGGCGCTCAACTACCTAAAGCTCGGCGCTCTCGACGAAGCCCTCGTGGAGGCAAGAAGGATCGACAAGGACCTCGAGCTTCTGACGAACAAGTATCAGAGCAAGAACAAGTACAAGAGCGACGCCTTCGGCCGCTATCTCGCAGGAATCATTCAGGAGATAGCGGGCCGGTACAACGACGCCTTTATCTCTTACGTCCAGGCGTATCGGGCGTACAAAGATTACGAAAAGATGTTTCCCTTCGAGGTGCCCGATCAGTTGAAGCGCGACATTCTTAGGCTCGCCGCCGTACTTCATTTCGACGACAAATACGACGATTTCGTCAAAGAGTTCGGTGACGAGTATGCGCCGCCGGCTCACATGGACGAAGACGCCGGCGAGGTGATTGCCATAGTCTTTGCGGGGCTCGCTCCGCTTAAGCGCGAGCTCAACATCAAGCACACCGGCGTTGACAAGGACGGCAAGACATACACCTTCCAGCTGCAGATACCGGTACTTGTCGAGCGGCCGACATCGATAGGTGGAGTCAGAGTGAGCTGTTTTGAGTCTAGCTCGGAAAATTCGTCAGGTGTCGGTCGAAGTGCCGGCGAAGTGCTTCTGGCGTCGGGAGAATCGAGCGGAGAGGATTCGGTCTCAACGGCCCGTACAGCTTCACCGTCTCGTAGGAGGCCGGCGGTCTCTGCGAAACCCGGGGCCTCTGGTTATGCCTTTCTCGCTCAGGACGTCTCGGCGATTGCGAAGAAGAACATGGACGACAAGAAGGCCGTTACGATAGCAAAGGCATTCGCCGCGGCACTCGTGCGCTACAAGGCTTCGGAGAAGCTCAAGGAGAAGAGCAAGGGCAAGAGCTTCTGGGGAAATGTCGCAAAGGGGGTGCTCATAGACTCGGCTCTCGAAAACGTCACGCATGCGGACATAAGATGCTGGCGCACGCTGCCGGCAAGGATTTTTATATACAGAAAAAGGCTGCCGCCCGGCACATACGACATCTGCGCCGATTTCGTAGGCGGCCTGCGGGGCAGATACAGTGATGGGGAAAAAGCGAAAATGGATCGTGGCGATGTCCTGCGGCGGAGCTGCCAGGATAGTCTCGAGATCGGCCCGGGCAGTGTGGCGGTATGTTACTTCGCCGATTTCAACTGATACCCGGCAGCGGCTTTGATGACTTCGTGAATATAAGTCGTGTCCTGCCGATTCGTCGATCGTATGGTGGATGTATGGTGCAGCCTGCTTCGCGTTAGGCAAAGAATATTTAATCGCAAGCGCGCGTTTATGCTGCGATTCGGGATGATGCCTTATGGAAAAACTCGTTGTAGTGGTTGACGACGAAAGGGATATCCTCGAGCTTGTCGAACTGCACCTGAAACGTTCCGGATTCAATGTAAAAGGGGTTACAACGGGCGCGGAACTAATGCGTTTTTTATCCGGCACGCTGCCCGAGCTCATAATCCTCGACCTTATGTTGCCCGATGCCGACGGCTTCGAGCTCTGCAAGCAGCTCAAAGGCGACGAAAGGTTCGCCCGGGTACCCGTAATCATGCTCACAGCGAGAGGAGAGGAGACGGATCGCGTGTTGGGACTCGAGCTCGGGGCCGATGATTATGTGACAAAGCCTTTTTCGCCGCGCGAGCTTGTGGCCCGCGTGAAGGCCGTGCTGAGAAGGAGCGGAGGTCGCAAAGAGGAGGGAAAGGAGGGTGGCAAGAAGATAAGGATCGGCAAGGCGCTTTTCATAGATCCGTCAAAATTCGAAGTTATTGCCAACGGCCGTAAGGTGGAGCTCACTCCGACCGAATTTAGGATTCTGCACCTTCTTGCCGGCAAGGAAGGATGGGTGTTCTCGCGCAGTCAAATAATG
Organism: Candidatus Latescibacteria bacterium 4484_7; assembly: GCA_002085285.1. Classification (GTDB taxonomy): domain Bacteria; phylum Krumholzibacteriota; class Krumholzibacteriia; order Krumholzibacteriales; family Krumholzibacteriaceae; genus 4484-7. Next base: position 6,673 of record NATK01000039.1, on the reverse strand, counting down.
AATCACCTCTGGGGGGACGAAAAGATCGTAACGGATAGAACGATCGATGTTCACATAAGGCACATCAGAGAGAAGCTGGGCAAGGCGGCTGTGCTCATCAAAAACATCCACGGCATAGGGTACAAGATCGAGCGGTAGAGAAGAGGCATTTGTCCGGGCGAGGACAGCAATTGGGAAAACGAGGGTAAGATGAAACATACGCTTTTCTCAAAGATATATCTTGGCTACCTTTTTCTTATCGTTATTCTTTCAACGCTTATTATCGCTTTCACCCTGCCGGGCATGAAGAAAAGCTACATCGCAAACCTAAAAGAAGAGCTCGTTTTTCTGGCGCAGTCGATTGAAGACGATGTCACCGCTTACATCGACAGGGGAGACTACGCCGGATTGGATTCCTTTGTAAAGGAGGTAGGGCGAAGGGGAAGGCAGCGTATCACCGTAATAGCTCCCGACGGCACAGTCCTTGCCGATTCGCGCGAGGATCCGTCCACCATGGAGAACCACTCCCGGCGTCCAGAGGTTCAGGGAGCGCTCGCAGGGCGCATCGCCAGTTCCCTAAGGTACAGCTCGACGGTCAAAGAGGAGATGCTATACGTGGCGATGCCCATCGAGGATGGCGGGCATATCGTCTGCATACTCAGAGTGAGTTTTTTCCTGAAGGATATCCGCGTCCTTCTCGATACCCTTCGCAGAGATATAGTGACGATTGTAGCTGTAGTTGCCCTCGTCGCCCTCATTGCGGCGCTACTTCTCTCTCGCACCATTACGAAACCGATAGGCGATTTCGTTGACAAGGTAAATCTCGTCGCGGAGGGGAACCTCGATACGAGGATTATTCTAAAGGGTAAGGGTGAGGGCGAGCTGAAGGTTTTGGCAGACAGCTTCAACGCGATGGCAGAGAGGCTGCAAGCGCTCGTTGACGATCTCTCGGCGAAGCGGGACGAGCTTGAGAATACGATAGCGTCTCTAAGCGATCCGCTCGTTCTAATCGACGAAGAAATGAAAGTGGTTCTTTACAACGATGCATTCGGCGAACTGGCCCGCAAAGAAGGGGCATATACGCAGAGTTCCACTCTCGACAAGAAGCCTATATGGGAAGCTCTGAGAAGTCCGGATCTCGTTCCGTTCATAGAGAGGACGAAAGAAGATGGAAGGGCGAAGCGGGAAATTGCGATAGATTCGAGCATCTTCGTTTGCAGCGGCGGATTTATAGCCGCTGCCGGAGAGACGGTTATCATCTTCCACGATGTAACCGAGCTCAAACGCCTCGAGCAGATCAAGAAAGACTTTGTCACAAATGTTTCGCACGAGTTGAGGACTCCGCTTACGGTGATACAGGGTTATATCGAAACGCTCGAAGAGGAGGCGGTGGGAGAGCAGAAGAGATACATCGAGGTGATGAAGCGGCACACGGCAAATCTGATGAATATCGTCGAGGATCTCCTTACCCTGTCTGGCCTCGAAGAGGGGAAGGTTACGGCTAACTTCGCCGATGTCGATATTCGGACAGTGGTAAGCGATGCCGTAGAACTCTTCAGGTCGAAAGCGGCTGAGAAGGGGCTTGTCCTCGATGCCGATGTCGCCCCTCGACTCCCATCTATTCACGGCGATGCAATGAGGCTCGAGCAGATGCTTATAAACCTGATCGACAATGCGATTCGATACACGGACAGGGGCTCTGTGCGGATAGTCGTAGGTGCCGATGGCGAGTCGATGAGGATAGAAGTCAGGGATACGGGGATCGGGATCCCGCGCAACCACCAGAGCAGAATATTTGAACGCTTCTATGTTGTTGACAAGTCTCGTTCCAGAGAATCGGGCGGAACGGGACTGGGCCTTTCCATCGTAAAGCACATCGTTCTGCTTCACGGCGGCTCCATCGATGTCCGGAGCGGACCGGGTGGAGGAACGACTTTTGTGATAACCCTCCCTATCAGCCGCACACCTCGAGGGTAGGGCTGGCTCTGCTCATTTCTCATTTGCCAGGCGAACCGCAATCCGATCCGTTTCGACTTGCTTCTTAACAATAAATTAACTTTTTGTTCATTCTGACTTAACCTGAAAGTTGTATCTTTGCGGCAGGTTGGTTTCGGAGCTCCCAATTTTCTCTTTGAAAGGAGGAACCAAATGCCGCAAAGATTTAGGGCAAGGGCATTGGCGCTCATGCTCATCACGGCATTCATCACGGCCGCCGCATCGTTCGGTGCGGGTGCTGCTGCTCGAGCTTCAATCGAAACAGGTGCCCCAGGTGTGGCTGTCTCAGGCGACTCGGCCATCCCTTCTCGGGCTTCAATCGAAATCGGTGCCCCAGGTGTGGCTGTCTCAGGCGACTCGGGCGTCCCTTCTCGAGCTTCAATCGAAACAGGTGCCCCAGGTGTAGCCACCTCAGGCGGTTCCGGTATCACTTCCCAAATCGTCAAATTACGCATAAAGGGTGATTTCAGATTGAGGTATCAGTACGAGAAGGAAGGCGAAGACGAAGCGCGCAACAGAATGAGGATTCGCTTCCGGCTTGCAGGCAAGGCAAGGGTTGCGGACAGGTGGAAGGTAGGGTTTAGATTCGCCACGGGCGGAGACGACCCGAGGTCAACGAACCAGACGCTCGACGGCAGCTTCTCCACGCCCGACATGAGGTTTGACTACGCATACGTAATGTTCAGCCCGAACGAGGGGTTGAGTCTCTGGGGAGGTAAGTTCGGGGGAATCAAGCACGCAGTCTTCAGACCGACCGACCTTCTCTGGGACAGCGATATCAATCCCGAAGGCGCCGGGGCAATTCTAAGGGGCGGATTCAAGAGCGTGAAACTTTTCGGCAATCTCAACTGGTGGATACTCGACGAGAACCGGCACGGCAAAGACCCCATGATGTTCGCCGTCCAGCCGGGCGCCGTTGTGTCGATAGGCGGCAGCTCTTATATCAAGGTTGCTGCGGCATATTACTCGACGAGAGCGGTCAAAGGTAGCACCCTGGAGTACAGCGCCGGCACAAATACCCTCGCGAGCTTCATCGCTGAAGGCGATACGACCATGGGCCTCGCTTACGATTTCGATACATTTGCACCGAGCTTCGAACTGGGCTTGAGCGACCTCTTCGACGGTGCGCTCGAAAACCTGAGTTTCTTCGGAGACTATGTACGGAACATCGACGCCGACTCGCTGAACACAGGGTACAGCTTCGGTGTCAAGGCAGGTCATAAAAAGGTGTCGAAGGCGGGCGAGTGGCAGCTCAAGTATATCTATAGAAGGCTCGAAAGGGATGCCTGGCTCGACATCTTTCCTGATTCCGACTCTTTCGGCGGAAGAACCGGCGTTCGGGGAAGCGAGGCGGTACTCGAGTTGGGTTTCGCTCGAGATGCGGCTCTCGTTCTCGATTATTACCGTCTCGAAACGATTGACAGCGGGGTCGATGAGAACCTGCTCCAGGTCGATACCGTTTTCAGGTTTTGATAATGGGTTGATTTGAAGACGGGATAACGGATGTTTTTATCCAAGATAATAGGAGGTGCCGAAATGAAAAAAGTGATTCTGCTTGCGATGTCTGTGATGTTCTTGAGCATCTTGCAGGTGTTGGCCGCTTCCGGAGCAGCGACTTGCGATCGTTCGGGCGCATCGGTTTCTGCGCGTTCGAGTGTAATGGCCGCTTCCGGTGCATCGGTCTCCGCTCATTCGAGCTCGTGGACTGTTTTTGGAGCAGCGACTTGCGATCGTTCGGGCGCATCGGTTTCTGCGCGTTCGAGTGCGGCGGCAGCGCGCTCAAAGCCTTCAGGCACGGTGATGTCGATGCCGGGCGCCGAAAACTCGAGTTCCGCTCATTCGAGCGCGGCGAGTGTGGGACTTCTCGGTGCCGGGGCGACATTTCCCTACCCGCTGTACTCGAAGATGTTCGATGTGTACAACAGGGAGTTCGGCGTCAAGGTTAACTATCAGGCGATTGGCTCCGGCGGCGGTATAAGGCAGATAAGGGCAAAAACCGTCGACTTCGGGGCGACGGATGCATTCTTGAGTGACGAGGAAATGAAGAAGTTCCCGGCGCCCGTCGTGCATATTCCGACGTGCGCCGGTGCCGTTGTGATCACATACAATCTCCCCGGCAATCCTACGCTCAAACTTACCCCATCCGTTATTGCGGATATCTTCCTTGGCAAAATAGACAGATGGTCCGATTCGAAGTTGAAGGCTCTCAACCCCGCATTGAACCTTCCCGACATGAAGATCGTGGTCGTTCATCGCTCCGACGGAAGCGGCACGACATTCATCTTCAGTGATTATCTTGCAAAAGTGAGCAGAGAGTGGCGCGTAAAGGTAGGCAGGGGAAAATCTCTCAATTGGCCCGTAGGTCTCGGCGGCAAGGGAAATCCCGGTGTAGCTGGACTCGTCAAGCAGGTTCCTGGTGCGGTAGGTTATGTGGAGCTCGTCTATACCCTTCAGAACGATATGCCTGTGGCCGAGGTCCGAAACCGAAGCGGCTCTTTCGTAGCTCCGAGCATCGAGACGGTGAGTCACGCTGCCGATATCGACATGCCAGGTGACCTCAGGGTTTCTCTCACCGATTCGCCTGCGAAGAACGGTTACCCTATTTCGGGATTTACATGGTTGATCGTTTACAAGGACCTCGCTAAAGGCGGGTTGAGCAGGGAGAAGGCAGAGGTTTTGAAAGAGCTTCTATGGTGGATTACACATCAGGGTCAGAAGTACGCTGCGCCTTTGCACTATGCGCCTCTTTCCGAGGACGCCGTGAAAAAGGCGGAGGCGATTTTGAGATCCCTTAATTACGAGGGAAAAAAGTTGTAGATGATGCTATCATTCAACTCGGATAGGCTTTTCAAGACGGCTATGTTCGTTTCGGGCGGGATTGTCCTTGCCGTTGTGATAGGAATACTCGCCTCTTTGATCGTACACAGCTCACAGGCGCTGAGGGAACTCGGTCTCGGTTTCCTCGTAAGCTCCACGTGGAACCCCGTTGTCGGCAAGTTCGGTGCCGTACCGTTCGTAATCGGCACCCTCCTTACCTCGTTCACGGCTCTTGCCGTATCACTCCCCTTCTCGCTCGCTATCTCGCTCTTCCTAGGGGAGTATTTCAGGGAAGGCCGTCTATCGAAGGTGCTTAACTATATGACGGACCTCTTGTCGGGCATACCATCCGTGATATTCGGGTTCTGGGGGCTGCTTTTTCTCGTTCCGCTCATGAGAAAGGCGGAGCTCGCATTGAACGTGCCGCCTTATGGTGTGGGTATATTGACCGCTTCGCTCGTGCTCGCTGTAATGATAATTCCTTTCACCTCTTCGATCGGCAGGGAAGTGATCAGGCTCGTACCTCAGGATCTCAAAGAGGCCGCATATTCCCTCGGCGCCACGAGGTTTGAAGTCGTAAAGAATGTAATAATTCCATCCGCCCGCTCGGGCATAGCCGCAGGAATACTGCTTTCTCTCGGGCGTGCTCTCGGAGAGACGATGGCGGTGACGATGGTCATTGGCAATTCCAATTTTATCCCCCGGAGCATATTCGCTCCCGGTAACACGATGGCTTCGGTCATAGCCAACGAGTTCACCGAAGCCACCGAGAACCTGTATCTCTCCTCGATAATAGAGATCGGTCTGTTGTTGTTTGTCATAACGGCGGTGATCAACTACCTCGGCGTGATCATTATGAAGAAGTTGAGCTTTGAAAAGTGACGGTGTAATGAACTTTCGCATATTAAAGAACAATCTATTCAAGTGGCTCGTCGTGGTTCTCTCGACCGTTTCGATAGTGCCCCTCGTGCTCATACTGGCTCAGATATTCAAGAACGGCGCATCGTCTGTGAGTTTCGGCTTTCTCGTCCATCTGCCGAAGCCCCCCGGGGAAACGGGAGGCGGCATATCGAACGCAATCGTCGGGACTGCGCTTCTCATATTGATAGCGTCGGTGATAGCAGTTCCTCTCGGTGTTTTGGCAGGGCTATTTCTCGCCGAGTATGGAAAGAGCAGGTTCGCCGCCGTTGTCCGGTTCGTAGTCAATATCCTACAGGGCGTTCCTTCGATCGTGATAGGAATCACAGCGTATTTGTGGATCGTCGTTCCGATGGGGCACTTCTCGGCTGTGTCCGGCGGTGTGGCTCTTGCCGTGATGATGCTGCCGGTGATCGTAAAGTCAACCGAGGAAACATTGAAGTTGGTTCCTTACAGCATCAGGGAAGCATCGCTTTCGCTCGGAGCGAACTACACAAGGACCATAATGAAGGTCGTGCTTCCCGCCGGCTTGGCCGGAATTCTGTCGGGTGTCCTGATAGGTATTGCAAGGATAGCCGGGGAGACAGCGCCGCTGCTTTTCACCGCATTCGGCAACCCGTTTATGACTTACAACGTAGTGAAACCGATGAATTCGCTGCCCCTTCTGATATTCAATTACGCGATGAGTCCTTATCCGGAGTGGCACAGGCTCGCATGGGGCGCTTCGTTTATACTCGTCGCATTCGTTCTTTTTATGAATTTATACTCGTCGCATTCGTTCTTTTTATGAATATAACGACGGGTATTGTGACGAGGAAATTCAGGGTTAAATTTTAACAAATAACGTGTGTGAGTGCGCAAAAAATTGTTTTACGAAATCGCAGAAGGAAGGTTTTGGGCTTGAGCTTTGAATATGGAGGCGGGATGGAAGAAGAGGTCTTGAGAATCGAGGGGCTTGAGGCAG
>NATK01000038.1 GCA_002085285.1 Candidatus Latescibacteria bacterium 4484_7 | reverse complement strand
GAGATCACTGAATTCGCTCCGTCGAGTATCCTGTTTGTCGACCTATAATTCTGCTCGAGCCTTATGACCACGGTCCCCTTGTACAGCCTGTCGAATTGGAGAATATTGTTCACCGTAGCCCCCCTCCACCCGTATATCGCCTGGTCGTCGTCGCCGACGACGAATAGGTTCCTATTGTGTGAAGAAAGGGCATCTATCAATAGCATCTGCATTTTGTTAGTATCCTGAAACTCGTCGACCAATACGTATTTGAACTGCCTCGCATATCTCTCCTTGACCTTCGGGAAGGCTGTGAAGAGCTCGACGACCTTTGTTATAAGGTCGTCGAAGTCGAATGCATTGCACTTCCGCATTTCGCTCGTATAAGCCTCATAGAGCCCGGCGATCCTCCTCTCTTCAGCGAAAGAGGCGTTTTGCTTGGCTTCCTCGGGAATGACGAGATCGTTCTTCCACCTCGAGATGAGCCATCTCACATCCTTCGGAGAATACTCGTCGAGCTTGAACCCCTTCTTCTTGATGATGTTCTTCAGCAAAGATATCGAATCGTCCTCGTCGAAAACGGCGAATTTGTTGCTGTAACCGAGGTATTTAGCCTCTCTTCGCAGGATCCTAAGACCCGTCGCATGGAACGTACCTATCCAGAGAGGCAGATCTCTTCTCTCAAGCAGCCTCTCCACACGCGATCTCATTTCCCCCGCCGCCTTGTTTGTGAACGTGAACGCCAGTATCCTCTCGGGGGACACCTTCTTCTCGCGTATCAGATAGGCTATCCTCTCCGTCAGTACCCTCGTCTTTCCGCTGCCGGCACCGGCAAGGACGAGCACGTACCCCTCAGTCGTAGTTACGGCCTCTCTCTGTTGAGGATTCAATTTCTCCATAACGAATTCCTGACTGTCGAGCTTGGATTTCAATGATTACGGTAGATCTCAAAACATTGGCCCGAGGAAGAAATGAAATACCGGATCCCCTGTTCTCGAAAAGTCCGTCGGCCAACCGATCTGAAAATTCAGAATAAGGTAACCAAAATTCATGTAAAATCCAACACCAAAATCGCTGTAAAACTTCAATCCGCTTATTACCCTCGGCTTCACTAACGAAGGCACGGGATCGAGATAATACCCTTCTCCCCAAACACTCCCCGAATCCAGGAAAAATGTGCCTCCGATATTCCTGAAACCCCACCTCCCGGGCCAACCGAATATAATCGCATCGATCAAAGGAAACCTGTACTCGGCGTTGAAGAGAAGCATCCTCGGCCCGGACAATTGGAGATAATCGTAGCCGCGCATCGTAAGAGGGCCTCCGAGGAAGAAGTATCTCCTGTCTTCACCCGTGCTGACCGCTCCGATCGCCCTGAGGGCAAGATAGTTTCTGTAGAAAAGCGGGAAATACTTCCTGTAATCGACGAATGCAGTGGACCTCGATACATCGCTCCCGGAGAAAGAGAGCGCCTTCGAAATGCTCACCATCCATCTCGATCCTATAACTGGCCCCAACGAGTTGAATAGAGCCGAATCATGAACAAAAGACAAAGTTGGCTGGATAAGACGACGGCGGGATTTCTCACCGGGGAAAAAATTCAAGCTGCCCGTTTCGTCCTCAACCGCATAGTAGAAGAACTTCCTCTCCGACACGAACCCTTCCATTTCGAGGTCCATCCTCGTGAATGTCGAGAATGGAAAACTTATCAAACCGTATGCACCGTAGTTTCTCTCGGTGAAGAATCTATAATCAAAAAAACTCTCTCCGATCGAAGAAACTCTCGAATTCAAGTAGTTCTTGTACTGGAAAACACCGAACGCATAATCTATTCTTTTCTTGAGGTAGTAGTAGGTGACCATGATGTCGCTGTCCTCGATAGACCTGTATAGATTGAACATGATGTACAGGTGATGGTCACCGAGGAGATCGCTGAATGCGATCTGATTCATCAGCCCGAAGCCGAACCCCGTCGAATAGAAGAGACCAGCGCCGTTACCGACGTAGTCCGGAGCAAACTTCACGTGGTACGGCTGAATCGTCCCCACCTGCTTGCGCATCCTATCTCTGATCGCCTTCAGCGTATCGGGATTTATTTCCTCTTCGGAATCCTCGTTCACGACCACATCGGGGGCATTCTCCAGGCCGAAATCTGGCCTGAGCAGACCCTTTCGTCGAGATCCGCTGCGCGGCGCTTTCGATCCTCCAACCGTTCTGCTCCTCTTCGGAATGTTCTCTTTGCTGCGCACCGTATCACTTGCCACGCCGGCCGCCCCGGCCGTTCCAAATCTTTCCGTCCTGCGCCCTTCACTCCTCGAGGTATCGCTTCGAACAACTGCTCCTTCCGCTTCGCTCGGCTGGTTGGTCCAGGGACGAAGAATCTTCGCTTTGTCTTTTTCGCTGGCTTTCCCGCCCTCGAACACCTTATCATCGTGCGTTCCGGCGATCTCGTCCTCACTCACAACTTCCGGACCAATATGTCTCTTGCGCTCCGAAGAAGCGGCAGCCAACTTGGGGCCGCCAGTCGAATAAGACCTCCTCGACTTTTCCGAGAAATCGTACATCACATAGATGTCGAATCCGGCCGAATTGAATGCGCTGAACACGAGGCGGTCGGCCTTCGATGAATACGACGGAGAAAAGATTCCACCCAATACATCCGTGAATCTGTAGTAAGAACCAGTCTCTACGGTGCCTCTATAGAGGTTGGAGATTCCGTTCTCGTCGGAAGTGAATATTATCTCCTTGCCATCGGGCATGACTACCGGATCGTTGTCGTTTCCTGGCGTTGCGAGCAACATTTTCTTCACACCACTCTCGATGTCCACCAACCAGATATCAGAATCATGCATCTTTACATTGTCTTTGTTCTTGTAATCGACGCCGACGAGTCTCTTTACACCCAGCGAATCCTCTTTGAAATAAGGCTGCACTATCTCTATCGGATGCCTGCTGTATGCGATCCTCTCACCGTCGGGGAACCAGGCAGGACCCTGTTCGTCTTCAGGATCGTTAGTCAAGTTGACGAAGCTGTTCTTATCGAGGTCGTATAGGTAGAGGTCGGTCTGACCATCCTCCACGCCGACAAATACGATTTTCTTTCCCGAAGGAGACCAGGCGGGACTGTAGAAGAAATCGAGCGGCACCCTGACCTCTTTCAACACACGTCCCTTCCGGACCGTTACTATGAACAGCCTGTCGAACCCTTTGGACTTTGCGACGAACGCAACCCTTGAGCCGTCCGGGCTGTAAGTCAGGCTCGATTTCATGCTCTTTATCGACTCGAACCTCGTCGAAATCGTTCCGGAAACGAGCTTCTTCTCGACCTTCCCCGTTACCGCATTCATAAGATAAATGCCGTCGAGTCCCTTGAGGTCTGAGAAATAGACGATATGCTCGCCGTCGGGAGAAATCTCTGGCTTCGTATTCATGTAATGATGATGTTTGATGTGATCTGTGAGCTGCACCGCGATATCATCGAGATCCTTCTTGTCCGCGTAGAGTGGCCAGTATTTACGACGCATCGCCCTCTTCCAGTCACGGCTCAACTCTCTCGTCGATATTCCAATGGCAGTCTTCAGTGCTAGTTCCATCGAACGCTGGTGCCTCAAGTGATCCATAATCTCAATGACCTTCTCGTTGCCATACGTCTCGTTTAGATAGTAGATCGCCGCCTGCCCCGACTTGTATACCATATACCCGCCTGTCTGATCGAGGTCCATGAGATAATCGTGCACCGTAGCATCTCTCATGAACATCTCCGCCGTTTTGTCGTAACCGATCGAGTAGTATTCGGCGGTTCCCTCGGCGAACCATAACGGAATTTGAAAGAGAAAATTCCTCGAAAAAACGGACTGCAGAAGGCTCCCGTAAACCATGTCGAATGTGAAGATGTGAACTAGCTCGTGAACCGTCGTGTGTATGAAATCGCTGTTCGAGCCGCTGAAATGAAGAACCATTCTCCTTCGCATGGGCTCTGCAAACGCCTGCACCCCTTCGGGTATCAGGCTCCAAGTGACATTGGTCTGCTGAAAATCGGCATGGCTGCCGTAAACGATCACCGGTATACGCCACGATATATTGTGAAGAAAATCCCTCGATAGCTTGTTGTATCCGTATTCCAGAACAACGGCCGTTTTTGCGGCAAGACTTTCGTGTCCTTCGGGAAAGTTGACGTCGAAGTGCGGTGTCCTCAACACTTCCCACTTGAACTGCCTGTACTGCACCTTGTTCTTGCCGAACCACCAGGTCTGCGCGTCCAGCCGCTGGGAATAGACGAAGGCGAGCGAAAGGGTGAGTAGAAAAGACAAAAGCAGTGCAATCAATCTCTCTCCATGGCTGTTCGACGAATTCTTCGTAAAGATCATTGTAATCATCACCCTGCCATTCGATGCTCCAACATGGAATTTATCCCTTTATTCTCAACGCGCAAGTCCATTTATCCGTTCAAAATTCGAGTCTGAATCTGAAATCGAGATTGATCTCGTCGGTGCTCTCTCTGCTCTTTCCCTGAAACACCTTCTCCGAATACCTTATGATCTCGGACCTTATGAGAAAGAGTCTGCTGATTCTGTACTCTGCATCTATCTCCCTCGCCGATGTGATCGACAGCCCCTGTTTATACTTGACATATAGGCCTTCGGAAAGATACTTGCCTATCGCTATCACCGTTTCTTTCTCCGGGAATGCCCCGCCGTACTCACCTATCTGCCCTCTCGTTTCGAGCTCTACCGTGACTCCCTGCATCTGAGAGTTGAGCAGCTTCTCAATGTAATTCGCTGCGAGGTTCTGCGCTGTGCCCACGGCATCCCAACGCTTTCCTTCGCTCCCAGGCGATTCGACGATGCCTCCACCGAGCATTTTCCATATGTCTGTTTCGCTGTAGCCTGGATCTTCGTGCCTCAAAGACAATACCGGCTGTATGTCATCCTGATGCCAGCGAAACGTCAGGTAGATCTTCCTTCCATTTGGGTCGTTCGTCTCGGCTTCTATGTCGACGACCGGTCTGAACCCTTCGACCGTGACGAACTTCAACTTACCGTTCACGATCTTGAATTTGCTGCTGTAGATGTTGTACCAGCCGCGGATGAGATCGAGTTCACCTCTGAAATAATTGCCCTTGTTATCGTGATGCAGGGTCACATCCCCCTCGAGTTCTATCCTCGCATCGGGGGTCTTGACCCATACATTGCCAGGGATTTCCATATCTATCGAAGCGATCCAGCTTGGAGAAGCCAGGGTGATGTTGGGACTCTTCTTTGCAGACCCCAATTCATAGTATATCTCTGCGTTTTTCACCGTAATGGCTCCGTCCAGAACAGGCACAGTGCGGCCCTGCACCTCTTTGCTGTCAAGATTCACCTTCCCGGAGACGATGGCGACAACATCCGTGATGCTCCCAACAAAGAAGTCTTTTACATTGAAAGAAAAATGATAATTTACCGGCTTCCAATCTGCAATAACCGCACGACCCTTGCCGTTGAATTTCCCCTTTTTCCCCTCGGAACCTTCGAGATTGTATAGGGTCAAGAGCGTATCGTCCATTAGCACTCTCGCATTGACGTGCTTGTAGTTTTCTTCCATGCCTGCAATCCTGAATGCTGCGTCGTTCAGATTCAACTCACCGAATAAATGCGGTGAAGCAACGGTGCCGGAAACCTTGAAGCTCAGGGAAAACCCGCCCTTGGCAAAAGCTATCCTGTCAGTCACCTTGACAATATCCGCCAGCTCGCCTTTGTCGAAATCAACATCTATCCCCAGTACGCCGTCGCTCTTGAACCGATAAAACAGCTTTCTTTCTACCACCGGCACATTACAATGAAACGTTCCCGAATGCTTATCGGAGAGAAAGACACTTCCATCTATCTTGAGCACCTTGCCGTCGAGCGAAGAGCTCGCCACGATCTTTGGGAATCTAAAATCGGAGTATCTTACGTCAATCATTCGACCTTCGAGGGTTAAATTTGGATGCGACAACGTTTCGCTCATCGTCATCCTGCCGCTGAAGACACCATTTTTCAACGGGAACCCCTTGAAAATGCTTCTTATCGGCGAAACATCCACCCGATCGAACGAAGCCTCGATATTACCCGACATCACTGAGAGGGCGGAATCCGAGTTCGCCTTGAATCCTGCGAGGGAGGCTCCGGACAATTCCCCACCTATCGATACCCTCCCCATGTTGCGTATAAGAATCAAAGTGTCAAGCTTGGCCGTATTGTCTATATAACTTCCTGCTACGCGAAGTGAATCTACCGCTAAGCTGTCCAGGGTGAAACCATTCGAGCAAATGTCGAATGTGATATCCGGGTCCTTTATCGTTCCACCGAAATCGACGCGGCCCATTATCTTGCCGCCCAGTGTTACGCCCTTTAATCCAAGCGAGTTGAAAAGCGCCGTTTCAAGTCTATCAAATCTGACAGAGGCGTGTAACAATTCGTTCATTCTGTTCAAACCACCCGAGATATAAACAGCGCCCGCCTTCGAGTGAAACTGAACGTCGTTGAAATCATAAGAAGAATCGCTCCCGGTGATCTCGAATTTTCCTCCGCTCGTCCAAGTTCTGTCGAGATATAGAGCACTCAAGTTTTCGATATCAACTATCGACCTGCCTTCGAGCGTCTTCACCGTAGCAGACAGATCGATGCGCGGATTGTCGCCTTCGAGCAACAGCCTCTTTATCCTCGTTACGCCGCTACAATAATCGAGCGAAAGATCGATCCCTTGAAACGGTCTCTTCAAAACGGCACAGCTGTCGCCCGACAGGCCGAGAGAAAGCTCGAACTTTCGGTCGCTACTTATAGCGAGATTGAACGTGCCCGAATGAACGTACACGTTTTCGAAGTAAGTAAGGTCTAAAAATCGACCGCTGGCGTTTATCTTGTAATTCTTGTCAGTCCTTTCCCAAACGCCGTTGGCAACGATGCTGCCTCTATACTCAGGAATGTTGAGATAGGGGAAGAATGTGTCGCCCTTTGCGACATTTAGATCGAGATAGAACTTGTGGTAGCCTCCCGGGTAGATCTTGCCGTGTGCTCGAACGATGTGTGTCGGATGAGTTAGAAATATATCGTCGAAATTCAATGTATCCCGTGCGTATACACCACTGCAGACGGCGCTCTCGAAAGGAAAGTTGTCGAAATGGCCTCTGGAGAGCTTCATCGAGAATATCAAATTCGACGTATTGAATTTATAAGTCAATTTGCCATGACCGCTTAGATCGGTAGGTAGTCCTCCATCGGACATTATCCCCTTTGAAAGATCCACATGCCTGGCATCGAGCTCAACGACCACTCCTCTATGAAGTGAATCGATGAATCTGCCTGTGCCGGTGAAAAAGGCCTTGTCCACTCTCCCATAAAAGCGAACATTCTTGAGGCTTCTGTTTTCCACAGTCACTTGCACCTTCATCGATTCGAGCGAATGCCCGTTGATCACACCGTTCAAATATGCCGCCACATTGAGACTGTCCGCTCTTCCGGTTATATCCGCACCGCCGTAGACCTCTCCGAACGCCATTCCCCGTCTCTCCGCGTACTGCGAAAGCTCGGCCATGTCGATGTTGATCAAGGAGGCAGTCAGATCGATTGTGCCTCGTCCAACCGTATAGGTCCCTCCCAAAAGAAAAGTCGACTCGTCGAGCTGCACCTCGAGGCTGTCCAGTGAGATCGTCTCTCTGAGCTTTCTCGAAAAGAGCGACTTCCTCTGTTTCTCGATACAGATCGCACCTTTCATATCGTTCAACACGATATTCCTTCTCAGTTCATTTGCCGAGACATGGAAGAAATCGACACAAACCTTCTTGCGGGAAGATTTGATAGAGCAATCGACTTCAAGGTTCCTTATTACGTCTGCACCATTTTCACGCTGCACTATCATTTGCCCTTTATCAATTTTCAACCGAGAGATACGAATCCTGGAAAAGCCTCCGCTCCCGCCTTCCCCGGAGCCAAACGGCAGTATGAACCTTCCGGTCGAATCCGGCTTGATCCAGAAGTGCGGGCCGCTCACAGAGAGAGTATCTATTGTGGAACCTTTAATCAGCTTGAAAAAATTGTAGGAGATGTGGATCCTGTCGGTTCTGAACAGATCGAAAGAGACGCCCCCGGCGTCGTAACGAAGAGAAACCTCTTTTGCGTCGATCCCCCTGAGTATGTTGCCGCTGAAACCTTCGATGTGAATGGAAAAATTCGTATTGTGGCCGAGAATATTGCTCGAGATGAGACGAGACGTATTCTGAGCAAAAAAGTCGGTCCTCAGTACGATCAGCCCAACAATGAACAGGGTTATAAGTATCCCGAGGATAAGGGAAACCCAGGGCATCACCTTTTGTTTTATGATCCTTATGACCAACTTCTACCTCTCTAGAAGATCTGCCCGAGACTTATGTGCAGCCAATACGAATAATCCATGCCCTTTTGCTTCTTTATCGGGAAACCAATATCGAATCTTATCGGACCAACCGGGGTATAATACCTGATCCCGAATCCAGTGGAATACATGTAATCGTTGCAAGTGATCTGGTCTTCGGCGGCAGCGAACCTGAAATCCTTCAGCTTTATCTCGCCGAAGCTCCCCCAGACATTTCCGCCGTCGACGAAGAGTGCACCGCCGAAATTGTACTTTGCAAACAGCGGCATCGGAAACCTCAACTCCAGATTCGTAAGAAGCAGCACCCTTCCTCCCACAGCTTTACCCGACTCGTTGAGTGCTCCGAGCGAGTTCTCCTTGAATCCCCTGACCGAGTTGCCGCCGCCTGCGAAAAACCTGCTCTCTATCGGCAGGCCGACGCTCTTGCTCTCGGAAAACACGTCGGCATACCCTGTTCTCACTCTATAGGCAAAAACTGTCGTTCTATTGATTTTTTTGTACCTCTGAAATGCAGATACGACAGAGTAGCTGTTGTCCTCGCCTCCCAGTATCCCTCCCGAGACTCTTCCCTCGAAGGTCAGGTAGTATCCTTTTCTTGGATTGAAGTAGTTGTCCCTCTTGTCCCTCGTGAACGAAAGGGTTACGAAATGCTTCCTCGATTCCTTGTCGAGGTCCTCGGACTGAAGTCTCTCGACCCTCTCGAGACCGTAGCCGATGAAAAGAGATGTCTGCCTCGAAAACCTCCTCGAAAGTGTTGTTCTGAAACTCAAAGATTTGACAATCGCCGGTTCTATTGTCGCGTCTCTCTCATAATAACCGCCTATCGTGAGGGTGTTCCACGTAGAGAAGATGTGGGGTATCCTCAATTCACCTTCATGGCTCGCAAACTTGCTCCTGTAGTCCATTCTATTTATGTTGAACTTGTTGTCGCGAAAAACTGAAAAGGCGTAAGAAGACTTCATATTGAAAGTGAGTCCCTCTCCGAAAACGTTGCGCATCCCCAACTCGGCGAAGATCCTGTTGCCGTGGATATTTCCGATTCCAAAACCCGCTCCCTTCTTGAATGTCAATTCACGAACGATGATCTTCTTTTTGACACCGACGTTACCGCTCACATACGTATTGTTGATCACCATTGGCATCCCCGAATCCACATACCAGCTGATCGCAACCCTTGTCGAATCACGTGTCACCTTGTATCGAATACTCGCATTGAGATAGCCTTTTTCGAGGTACTTCGAGAATATCGTATAACGATCGACCTCGAGTAGATTGGGGTTGTATGGCCTGCCTCTCAAGAGTCTCAAGCCTTTGCTGAGATAGCTCGTGCTGAAGAGCCTGTTGTTGTGAAATGTCACCCTGTCGACAATTGTCTGAGGCCCCTCTATTACCATCAGTTTCACGATCACCGACTTGGCATCCTTGCTCTTCTTCGCAGA
>NATK01000037.1 GCA_002085285.1 Candidatus Latescibacteria bacterium 4484_7 | reverse complement strand
CTGTCTAGGTACGAGATAACGTCTCGCAATCTCTATCTTCTCACTGGTTATGTATCCTGGAAGCTCGAGGATCTCCATTCTGTCGAGCAATGGGAAGGGAATCGTGTCGAGTATATTAGCCGTAGTGATAAACATCACCTTGGATAGATCGAACGGAAGGTTTATATAATGGTCCTCGAAGCTGTTGTTCTGTTCCGGATCTAGAACCTCGAGCAAAGCGGAAGCCGGGTCTCCCCTGAAGTCGTTCCCAAGCTTATCTATCTCATCAAGCATGAATACGGGATTGTTGCTTCCTGCAGTTCTTATGCCCTGGATGATCTTGCCGGGAAGAGATCCTATGTAGGTTCGCCTGTGGCCTCTTACCTCGGCTTCGTCTCTCACCCCTCCAAGCGATATCCTCACGAACCTTCTGCCAAGAGCAGTGGCTATGCTTTTGCCAAGCGATGTCTTGCCTACACCGGGAGGACCAACGAAGCATAGGATGGATCCCTTGATACTGTTTTTCAATTTCTTCACCGAGAGGTACTCAAGGATTCTCTCCTTCACCTGATCGAGATCGTAATGATCACGGTTCAAGATTCTCTTAGCCCTGAAGACATCGAGGATATCCTCGGTCGAACGCTCCCACGGAAGCTCGAGCAACCAATCGAGATATGTTCTCGCAACCACATATTCGGCTGAATTGGGGGACATCTTCTTTAGTCTGTTCCATTCCTTGAAGGCTGCTTCCTTTGCCGTTTCGGGCATCTCGGTCTGCTCGATCCTCTCCCTCAACTCTTCTATCTCAACGGCTATATCGTCTTCGCCGAGCTCTTTCCTTATAGCCTTCATCTGTTGTCTCAAGTAGTATTCCCGCTGCTCCTTGTCGAGTTCCTTTCGGACATCCCTTCTGATCTGCTCGCCTATCTTGACGATCTCGAGCTCGTTGGTGATGAATTCGTATACCAATTCGAGTCTCTTGACAGGATCGAGCACCTCGAGAACCTTCTGCTTATCCTGAATATCAAGATTCAGATGGGTGGAGAATAGATCGGCCAACCTGCCGGGCTCGTCCACGCTCATTACTATCCCCTTCAACTCTTCCGGATAGCTTTCAGAGGAATCTATGATCTTGTAGAATGCCTCCTTAGAATTACGAATCAACGCCTTCGCCTTGTCATCGATACGCCCCTTTTCCTCGAGCACCCTCACTCTCGCTTTGATATAGGGTGTCATGGCAACGAAATCGGTGACCTCTATTCTCGAAAGCCCCTGACCTATTATTCTCACATGGCCGTCTGGGAACCTTGCCATCTTCTGGATGAGTACAGCACAACCAATCCTGTAAATATCGTCAGGCCCCGGCTTCGACGTATCCTTGTTGATCTGGGTGAACACTCCTACAATCTTGCTGGAAGCAAGCGCATCATCGATCACTTGAATCAAGTTCAAGTCTGTGATGATCAATGGAATGAGCATATACGGATAAACAACCGCATCGTTAAGAGGAACGATCGGCAACTCCTTGGGAATACTCTTTATCAACTCATCCGTTTCATCAATCTCAGGCATGATGCTCCTCGCTGTTTTCCGGTGAACGAGATTATCAATCGATCTTGATACGTTTGGTCAGGTCTTTTGAATCAATTTTCTTGATGGAGATCTTCAGCATACCGTTCTCGTAATTCGCCGTTATATTCTCATAATCGACTGGGAATGGGAAGGTTATTATCCGCTCGAAGGGGCCTACCGGTATCTCGAGTTTGTGAAACTGCTTGTTTCCGATCGGGCTCACATCTTTCCTTACCCCCTTGATCTTTAGCGTCTTGCCATCGGTGAGCACCTCTATGTCGCTTCCACTCATACCCGATATGTCGACTATCACGATCAACATATCGTCCGTCTCTATGACATCGGTCAGAGGAGACCATGTCAGCTCTGAATGCATCTTGATTCTGCCTCTGATTGATTTCCTGGAGACGGAAAGATCAAAAAGTCCCTTGAGAATGTCATTTTCGTCTTCTTCGAGAAGTTTGAATACCTTCCTGATCATGGCACTCTTCCTTTCGAACATAATTTCCCTAATGATTTAATCTTAGGATAGACAAGAAAAACGGCAAAGTCAATTTGAAAAAGAACTTTCGGAAAGAGAAATGCGCCCGATCCTCATAACTGTTCAACACCTCTTATACGAACCCATACTTTACCAGGACCGGGCGCAGGAGTATCTTACTTTTTACCGGCGGGCACGATACTTATTGGTCTTTCGGCTCTTAACGACACCACATTGCTCATGCCCTGTTCAACAAATCTTTTCTGATCGATATCCCAATCTTCAAGGACGTTGTCATTGAACTTGAGAGTATATACAAGAATAGAGTTGGAATTCTCAACACCTATGTAATATACCCAATACTCCTTCTTGTTGTTGTTCTTACTCGTTATATAGACATTCGGCAGGCCCCACGAGGCAAGGACCTCGTATATGTCCATTCCCCTGACGATCTCGCCATTCTTGATGTTTTCGTTGTGAGAACAGCCCGGGTGATGAGTAATAAAATCCTCCCTAACCCCCGGGTTAGTAAGGTTGGCCCGTTCTACGTTTGAGATCTGTGAACAACCAACCAATAATCCCAGGAGGAGAACGATTAGAGGCAGGCTTAGTATCTTCATTTTAGTTCCCTCCTTACTCAATGGTATCGGTCGATCGAGCTATTTCCGCTTTGATCGGCTCCGTATGCCCTCCACCTCCTCACCTTTTTGATTTACAAATCAACACACCTGTTACATCGAGTATATTCAATTCCACAAATACCATCTTCATAATAATTATATTACGCTTTATCTTATTGTCAACCGTCTATAACCATATTAACAACATTAAATATTAATATACATCTAATTATACCATAACACAAGGCGTATAGTATGGTTACATCAGAAATATTATGGAAAGTAATGGTAAAATCGGCAATCAATTGAAGCAAATCATCGGTCTTGAGCTTTACTTACAGGCTCCATAAGGAAGAGATCGATCCCGGCCATATGCCACACTGAAGAAGCGTGCCTATGCGATGACATGTAGGCGAGCAACCTATTTTCTGGATCATTGTCCCAGTATCGGCACCTGACATACCATATCCTTCTATAATCCGACATGTAGCGATCGAGCAGCTTCTTCAGCTTCTCTTCGGACTTTGACCGCGCACTAACATACTTATATGTCGCCGCTCCTTTGAAGTAATAATCAAACACCTCCCCTACAGTGAGAACAAGGACCAGATCACCCTTCTGCTCGTTCTTTTCGATGATGCGTGCCGCACTGCGGACATCGTCTCTGCTATACCTTTCGTCGAAGAAGTAATTGTAATCCGAGACCAGCATGATAGAAACCATTAGAACAAGAAAACCCGCTTTGTACACCACACCTCTTTGGGGAATTCCCATTGCAACCAACGCTATAAATGCAGGTAAGGAGCAGAGGAGGTATCTCGGGTTGAACACCTTGATGTTGAGCAGTGCGATCAAGGTGACCATGACGATTGAAACGACGATTATCGAAAGAAAATATAGAAACCTCGAGGCTTTGATAGATCTTATCATCCCTATTATCAGCAACGGTACGAATGTTACGGAAAAAAGGATCAGATTTATATTGTACCTCCTGATGATTTCCAATGCTGACATCACGTGGAGGTCTCTCAGCGACGGGCCAAAAGAATACCCTGTAGCAAAGACATACAATGAGTATGGATAAGCCATTGGCGTGATTGCAAGCTCTTCACGGAACCTCACCTCTGTCGGAACGGAAAACCCTATTACATCTATTCCTCTGAGGAAATATATCTCTCTATAGATCCAGGGCGAGATGCCCACTATCAGGATCAGTGAAACTATGATATATCCCTTCAGGTGTTCGCCCCTCAGAAATCCTCTCGACAGGAGTACGACAAAAAGAGCAACGAATATAAAAACGCCTGAAAAGTGGGACAACGAAGTGAGCAGCATGGCCAATCCAAGAAGAATGCTCGTTCTCTTGTCTGGCTTTTCACAAAACTTCTCGAAAATGATCAATGTCACAATCGTGAAAAATATCAGGAAGGAATAAAATCTCATCTCCTGTGAATAATATATATGTATCGGGCTCAAAGCGAATATCACGGCACCAAGCAGCGCCGTTTTCGAATTCAAGAATTTATTCATCCATTTGAATGCAAAGTAGGCCGCCGCCGTTCCGGCAAGAGCACTCGGTGCCCTCAACCAGGCCTCACTCATCGAAACCTTGCTCCAAAAATGGAGAACGCACGTATAAAACGGGCCGTGCACATCATAGAGAAACTTCTTCCAGTAGGGAGCGCCCTTCTCACTGACGAACGCCCAATAGGTAAGGATCTCATCCGTCCAGAACGATTGATGACCCAGCCGAAAAAACCTCAGGAAAGCAGCAAGGGCCACGACTCCAACCAATGCAACCTTCCACTTCGTCTCTAAACGCTCATTGTCCATGCAAACTTTATATCCTAAAATGAACCTCTTTCCAATGATTATTTGATCCGTCCCGGCCCATGAAATACGTTAGAGATTTCGACGGCTCGATACATACGATTGAAATGCCTATGCCATAGAGCAGGCGGAAGTTGCAGATCCATCGTTTATTTCAAAAATACCCGCGAGCAAATCGATAAAAAATAGACTGTTGATACTGCAGAAGAAAGGGCTTAAAATGCAGTTGCACCAACGGAGAGTCTCCGCATGCATGCCTGGAAATAAAAGGCGACACATGTTTCACCTTTTCTTCAAGGAGCCGCGGGTATGGCTAATATATACATAGGCCCGGCAGGATGGTCTTACAAGGATTGGGTCGGACCATTTTATCCTGAAGGGAAAAGGTTGGACAAGCTCTTATACGTTGCGAGGTATTTCAACTGCGCCGAAATCAACAGCACGTTTTACAGGCTCCCGTCAGAAGCTCTGGTGCGCAGCTGGGCTGAAAGGGTCGGGATAAAGAAAGATTTCAGGTTCAGTATCAAGGTTCTAAAAAAATTCTCTCATGAAAGAATCTCAGAACAAGGGGAGTTAGAAGAATTCATTCATAGGTTCGACCCTTTGACAGAGAGCGACCTGCTCGGTTCATTCCTTGTGCAATTTCCATGGTCGTTCAAGAACGAATCCGACAGCAGAAAATACATAGAAAAATTGGCCAAGTCTTTTCATAGTCTGCCATTGGCCGTCGAACTGAGGCACGGCTCATGGAATTCCCCGGATACCCAAAAACTCTTCCGTGACAATGAAATCGCCTTCTGTAACATTGACCAGCCGCTGATAGGGAACTCGATGCCTCCTACAAACTTCGTCTCTTCCACTCGGCTCGCATACATAAGGCTGCACGGGAGGAATTTCGCAAACTGGTTCAAGGAAAACGCAGGAAGAGACGAAAGGTACAATTACCTGTACTCGATGAACGAGATGAATGAATGGGCCGAACGAGCGTCACAAATCGCAGAGCAGGTAGATAGTCTCTTCATAATCACTAACAATCATTTCAGAGGGCAGGCGCTCGCAAATGCCTTTCAGATGAAGTTTCTTATCAATGGAGAAAAGCTGGAGATCCCGCCGGAAATGAGAAGATCTTATCCACAGCTAAAAGAGATTTCAAAATCCGTTGAGCGAAGCGATCTGGAACTCGATTAATCTCATTAATGGTTGACGGATGCTCAAACGCAAATCAGCCGATCAAGAGCTTCACTATCAATATAAAGATCATTATGGCAAAATAAACATACAGCCTCTTCGGAGGAATACTTCTTACTCTTTTTTTCTTCTGCAAGGCTTTCTCGGCCGCTTTAACATGTTCTTCTTCAGCTTCATCGACGGGTGTCAAACAAAAACTGCAATACTTTTCTCCATCTTTCAATGGAAACCCGCACTTCCTGCAAAATCTCTCTTTGCTTTTTGCTTTCTTCGGAACTGCCTTTTTCTTATCCGCTTCGATATGAGCATATCCCCCGGCTTCCTCGATCAACGATACAAGTTTCTTTGCTCTCAACTCATCTGAAAACCTCAACGCTACAGAGGGAAGCGTTTTTACCATATGTTTTACTTTTGTAACGGGCAATTTGGCAAAAAGTGACAGCTTGATTGCGAAAGAATCCTTCGTTTCAACCTCTGCGTTAATCCCGTCTATTATAACCCTGTATGTATTCTGTTCTCCATTACCTTTCTCGAGGCGGTCTATGAAAGAACTTTGCATTTCTTTGTTCGGATCCACTTCGTCCTCTTTGATATTCATAAAATCACCCGTTCCTATTACGAGCAAAAAGTGTTCCATGAACGGAGAATCTGCTGCGCCATAATACGCTTAAGATAAGAGATTGAGGACAAGTTATAATTATAAAGAGATTATCAAGATGCAGGCCGTTGAGTCACTCCAATTGCAGGGAGCGTACACTCGATGAGAAGGTCTCCGCGTCGTTCTCGAGGCCCGTTCGAATCACTTAACGCTATGCGAACCAAGCACGAAAGCACAAGTTTCATTGGTCCGCCAACCCTCGAAATCAGTCGTGTCCACAGCAGAAACCTTGTAGCAGTACAACAAGTTTCCTATGAGAAGAGAATCCGTGAATGTCGTATCCGTTGTAGTACCTATCAACTGAAGCATGTTGTAGCTCTCAATATACTGGTAGACACGGAACTCCTTGACCCTGCTCATTTTTTCGGCAGGAAAACTCCATGAGATGTTCGCAATCTCCGAGCCGCCCGTAACAACGAGATTCTCCGGAGCCGGCAGGGGGTCGTACTTGAACCCCGTAGGCAGCCCTTCGTGCTTCTTGCTGCAAGCAGCAAGGATCAAAAGAGCGAATATCACACCTATAAGTTCAATCCTTCTCATATAAATTCCCCTTATCTCTACATGAAAAACCACACATCGAAAACCTCAAGTTTCAAACAGAGCTGCTAGAGCTGCACTTAGAAACTGAAACCTGTACATATAAAAAAGGCCCGATCCTCAACCTTCAGAGATAGCGGGCCTTCTTCTTCTTTACTAAAGAACAACATGTCGACCACATTGAACGCCCACACTCCGGCTGCGGCACCTATCAGGGCGGTTCTGTATCCGTAGAGTCTCTCCGCATCATCCCATTTCTTGTGCATCAAATCATAGTTCTCCACAGCATCACCGATATAATCCGCCGAAAGATAAGATCTCCGCGCTTTATCGTACTGCTCCACGGCCCTGTTGTACTGGATCTGCGTAATAGCTATAGAAACGAGTGAAACAATCTCGGCCCCCATATAAAGCGAACCCTTCCCATAGTGAGCCGACCTTATCTGTCCCCAGCCTGGGAAGAGAACCGAGTAATAAACATTCTCATTACCTGAAGCATGGACCACCGAACTCGCCAATACAATGACGACAGCAATGAAAAAAATCCTTTTCATACATCACCTCTCTACTTTTCAAACCAACATATATTATACGAATAACACCAGCCCTTGTTTCAAAATTATCCGGCTATCATTCATCCATTTCAAGCAATATATCTTCCTTCGCCGCGCCGTTCGATGTCAAGCCGTTCTTTATTTCGAGCTTTTCCTTCTTCCCCATCTCATGAATAATCACGAATCCTCCTACTCCAATTGCTATATACGATGTAAATATCCTCCATAAAATGACGTAATACATCAACAACGTCTGTGGAACGACCGGAGCCATAAGAGCGGCCGAGCTAAACTCCGTAGCTCCGCTTCCGCCCGGACTTGGAAAAAAGTAATTTATCAAAATTATCACGACCTGCAGCAATACCACATGAACGACCGAAGCCTCTATGCCAAGGCCTCTGACAATCACATAAGCCATCAGGAATTTCGAGAAGAAAAGAAACGCGCTGATTAAAACTCCAAGGAGAAAGACCCATAGCCTCTCTTTGAGAAAAAAGAGAAGATATTTGTGGGTCCTGTCTACCCCTTCTATCATGTCGTTCACCCATTGTGTGCCGGAGATATAATTCTTTTTCTTTATTCGCGAGATCAATCGGACAATCCTCGTTACTGCTTCTTTGTAGAAATTCGGGAAAAAAAGCGCAAGAAGAAACAAGATCCCAATTAAAAGAAATAAGAATATCCCATAGTTGAAAAGTTTCGGGAGCAGTGAGCCGGGAAGCGGCGCCTTACCCTTGAGCATAAAGGTGACCATCGCCATTATGATGAGAAAGAACACAGTACTCAAGAAGGTCATAAGGCTGGCCGAAGTCGCCTCGACAGCTGGCATCCCATTAGCGTAAAGAATATAGATCTGAGCGGGTCCACCACCAGTCTGAGCCGGCGTGATGGACGACATGAAATAATTGGCCAGGTTTGCCCTGACGCAGCTTTTGAAAGAAATCCGAGGGTGCAAAACCTTGCTGAACACATAGAGCCTGAATCCTCCACCGAACCAATCAAAGAGAATCAAAAATGGAACAAAAATGAAAATCTCGGGTTTAAACATCCTAAAAGCTTCGGTGATGCTACCCGACCGGGTGAGAAAAAATATCGCCGTCAAGCTCAATAGGCTAATGAGGGTGAATATCTGCACCCCGCGCCTTATGTTTTTTTTCGTTATTCTTACAGACAATTCACCACGCTCCGTATATTCTGTTTATGATAGGAATTGGAGTAGTAAAGGTAAAGAGATAATTTAGTTGCTTACAAATTGACAACAAATATATTTGGCTATATTTTAAGTATCTACCGTCAAAGCTAAAGGTGCTGTCATTTCAACGAAAAACCGGAGGTTTGAAGTGATCCAGGTTGAACATCTCACCAAGTATTACGGAACTACGAGGGGGATCGAAGACCTCAACTTCCAGGTAAGTAAAGGAGAAGTCCTGGGATTTCTCGGGCCGAACGGCGCAGGCAAAACGACAACGATGAAAATCCTTACGTGTTATCAACCGCCTACTTCTGGAACAGCGAAGATCTTCGGACACGATATTCTCGAAGACCCCCTCGAAGTCAGGAAAAAGATCGGCTATCTGCCGGAGAAGAATCCCCTCTATACCGACATGACCGTGCGGGAGTACCTTAATTTCGTCGGAGAATTGAAGAGCATCGACGTCGGAAAATTGAAGCAAAGAGTGAACTATTCGATAGAACGGTGCGGGCTGGAGAATGTCCAACGCAGAACAATAGGAAAACTTTCCAAAGGCTACCAGCAGAGAGTAGGGATCGCTCAGGCGATCATCGGCGATCCTGAGCTACTGATCCTCGACGAACCAACTATCGGACTCGACCCAAGACAGATCATCGACATCAGAGAACTGATCAAAGACCTGGGAAAAGAAAGAACCGTAATATTGAGCAGCCACATCCTCCCCGAGGTCAGCCAGGTTTGCAATAGAATAGTAGTGATAAATCAGGGGAGGCTCGTCGCCGTCGATACACCGGACAATCTGCGGTCGAGACTCAAAAAGACATCTGTTATCACCATCAAAATTCACGAGTCACCCGAATCGCAAAACGCCAAGGGAATAGTCGAATCGATCGAAGGGGTTATTCTCGTAAACGAGAAGGAATCGACGGATGAT
>NATK01000036.1 GCA_002085285.1 Candidatus Latescibacteria bacterium 4484_7 | reverse complement strand
CGCCGGCAGAGGCGATCTGGGCGTTGAGTCCCAGCTCGCTTCGCATTGCTGCTGGATGGGGGTGCATGGATGAGGGCGCAGGTCATCGTTGTTACGGGGGGTATAGCTTCCGGCAAGAGCACGGTGTCCAAGGCGATGGCAGGTAAAGATGGCGTTTGGATCGATTGTGATGTGATCGCCCACGAGGTTTTGAATAAGAGTGACGCCATAGCTCGTATCGTTCGTGTCTTCGGCAAGCGTGTTTTGACTCCGCAAAGGCGGATTTCTCGAAAGAAACTCGGCCGAATCGTTTTTTCGGACAGAAGAGAGTTGGAGAAGTTGAACGGATTGATAAAGCCTTTCCTAAAGAGAAGGATAACCGACGAGGTTATGTCAGTGAGAAGCAGCTCGGCCTATATTGTGCTTGATGCGGTGCTATTTTTTCAGTATAAATTCAGATTCAAGGTCGATGGAGTTGTCTGGACTACTGCTCCGTTCGAAGTCAGGCTCGAAAGGTTGATGCGGAGAGACGGAATCTCGAGGGACGAAGCAGCAGCGAGAATAGTGTTGCAGGAAAACCTCGTGGATGATTGGAAACGAGCGGATTATATTATTAACACCGACAGGCCGATCGATCGGGTCGAAAGAGATGCGGTGAGGGTGAGGGATGAGATCCTTTCTCGCTCGCTCCATAGCAGGAAGAGGAAAATCACTAACGGCAGACGCTGGTGAACATTCGACAGCAGAGATGTTTTATCGGAGATTGTGATTTTTTGTATAAATAACTGATAGTATCGACTGGAACGGAGGAATTTCGTGATGGAAGGGAAGACGAATATCAAGGAAGTCAGGGAAGGAATAGAGGATATGAGGAAGCGGCTGGACGGGCTGCATGATTATCTTTGACATCGAAAAACTGGAGAAAGAACAGGGAGAACTCGAGAAGAAGATGGAGAGTCCCGACTTCTGGGACAACAGGGAAGAGGCTGAATCGGTTTTTTCCCGCGCAAAGCAGATAAAGACCTTTATCGAACCATATCGTGAGATAGAGGCGAGTATCAAGCAACTCAGCGAACTCCTCGCCATGGGAGAAGAGTCGGATGACGATTCGATAGTAAGCGAGGTCTTTGAGGAGTCGCGGTCTCTGGCGAAGAGGCTCGACGATTTCGAGCTCATGGCACTTCTTTCGGGCGAACACGACAGAGGCAATGCTCTGATGAACATTCATCCCGGCGCGGGAGGAACGGAATCGCAGGACTGGGCCGAGATGCTTTTGAGGATGTACAAGCGTTTCTTCGAACGCAACGGATTCGAGTACAGGCTCCTCGATGTGCAGGCCGGCGACGAAGCGGGAATAAAGAATGCAACGATCGAGGTAAGGGGGGATTTCGCTTACGGCAGGCTGAAGGCCGAAAGCGGAATACACAGGCTCGTTCGAATTTCTCCCTTCGATGCGAATCACAGGAGACACACTTCGTTCGCATCCGTGTTCGTATATCCCGAGGTTGACGACAAGATCGAGGTGGAGATAGATCCGAAGGATATACGAGTCGATACGTACAGGGCAAGCGGTGCCGGCGGCCAGCATGTAAACAAGGTTTCGTCGGCGGTCAGGATCACGCACTTCCCCACGGGAATCGTGGTTCAGTGCCAGAACGAAAGGTCACAGCACAGAAACAGAGAGATGGCGATGAAGGTGCTTCGATCGAGGATATATGCAAAGCTGATGGAGGAGGACGAGGAGAAAAAGGCCAAACTAGCCGGGGAGAAAAAGGACATCTCCTGGGGTAATCAGATTCGAAGCTATGTCTTTCATCCCTACACGATGGTAAAGGATCACAGAACTGGAATGCAGACTGGCAATATCCAGGCGGTGATGGACGGCGACATCGGAGAATTCATAGAGGCATATCTTAGATGGAAAGAAAGGAAGAATGCAAAGTGAGTGCGAACGAACAACCTAAGGATGCAGGAAAGGAAAGAGAACAGAGACTGGAAAAGCTCGAAAGGCTCCGCGAGTTGGGAGTCAATCCCTATCCCTATAGGTTTCAGAGAACGCACAGCATAGCTATGCTTAAAGAGAATGAGGAGCAGATCAGTGCATCCGAATCGCAGGTCGCTATAGCCGGCCGTGTGATGTCTCTTCGAAAGCACGGCCATACGGCCTTCGGCAATATCAAAGACAATACCGACACGATCCAGTTCTACATCAGGGACGATGAGGTGGAGGAGGCGGAATTCGAGGTCTTCAAGCTCGTAGATATAGGTGATATCATCGGCCTGTGGGGAGGACTTTTCCGCACAAAGACAGGAGAACTGACCCTTAGGGTGAAAAAGCTCGAGATGCTGAGCAAGTCTCTTCGACCTCTGCCCGAAAAGTGGCACGGGCTACAGAACAAGGAGTTACGGTATAGGCGCAGATACCTCGATCTCATTGTGAACGACGATGTAATGGATGTTTTCATAAAGCGTTCGAAGATCATGGAAACGATGAGGCAGTTTCTCCTGTCACACCATTTCCTCGAGGTCGAAACGCCTATCCTTCAACCGATATACGGCGGGGCGGCTGCACGTCCCTTCGTTACACATCACAACGCACTCGATATTGATCTTTACTTGAGAATTGCAGACGAGCTCTACCTGAAACGTCTCGTTGTCGGTGGGATGGAGAGGGTCTTCGAGTTCTCGAGGGATTTCAGGAACGAGGGCATGGACAAGTCGCATAACCCCGAGTTCACGATGATGGAATGCTACGCGGCATATTGGGATTACAACGACATGATGGGCTTCGTAGAAGAGATGATTTCCCAAATCAGCACTACCGTTCTTGGGGATACGAAGATTATTTATCAGGGTCAGCAGATAGATCTCGCTCCTCCATGGAACAGATTGAAGTTCTTCGATGCGATCTATGAAAAGCTCGGCAAGGATATAAGAGGCTTGAACGAAGGGGAGCTCAAAGGCATCGCCGATGAGAAGGGGTTGGATACCGAGGGGGTAAAGGGTAACGCCGCTCTGATAGACCTTCTCTTCAGTGAACTCGTTGAACCAGGACTCGTTCAGCCGACGTTCATCATGGATTATCCGATCGAGATCTCTCCGTTGGCAAAGGCGCACAGAAGCGAAGAGGGGCTGGTCGAAAGATTCGAACCGTTCGTAGCGGGCATGGAGATAGGCAACGCCTTCAGTGAGCTCAACGACCCACTCGATCAAAGGGCGCGTTTCGAGGAGCAAACGAGGATGAGAGCCGAGGGAGCCGATGAAACTCACCCTATAGACGAAGATTACCTGCGGGCGCTCGAGCATGGTCTCCCGCCTACGGGAGGGCTCGGCATCGGAATCGACAGACTTGTCATGCTTCTTGCCGATTCACCTTCGATAAGGGATGTCATTCTCTTTCCACAGATGAGGCCCGAAGAGGGAAGAGATTGATTTGTCTCAGGCAGTTATTGTCCGGGCGGCGAGTCTTTTGCCGGGGCTCACAGAGTCGTCGGAGTGAAATGTTGAAAGGCCGCAATTTCGACCGTCGATTGGACATGGGATATCTTATTGGAATCGATGTAGTCAGGACATATTGATGCACTATTCATTCTCGATAGCCCTCAAATACCTGAGGAGCAAGAAACGCAGCGGCTTCATTTCGAGAGTCGCATTGATAGCCGTCGCCGGCACCTTCGTCGGTGTTGCGACGCTGATAATCGTTCTCTCGTTGATGAACGGCTTCGAGAACGAATTGAGGAGCCGCATAGTCGGTTTCAATACACACGTGCTTGTATTTGCACGTACACCGGGCGCCTGGGCGGCAATCGATACTGTAGAAACGAAGATAAATGAGATCCCCGAGGTGCTCCATATATCACGTTTCGTCAGGGGTGAATCGATAATCTATTACGAGCTGATTCCAGGTGTGAAGGTGAAGACGAAGGGTGTGATCGTCAAGGGAGTGAACATGGAAGAGGAGAGAAACGTTTCGACGGTGATAGATTCGATAACGCCGAGGATAAAGACGTTTGAGTCGGAAAGCCTCGACGGCGGAAACTACATGCCGGGAATTGTACTTGGAAGGGATCTCGCTCTCGATATGCACGTTTCCCTCGGTGAAGTCGTCACCCTTATTTCGGCCCCGGCGGAACTCAAAGTGGGAAAGATCAACCCTAGGACGAGAGATTTCCGTGTAGTGGGCTTTTTCAAGACGGGCGTTTACGAATTCGATTCCCGTTTTGCCTATATCGATATCAAGCAGGCAGAGAGCTTCTTCGATTTCGAGACAGCGATAAGAGGCCTCGGAATAAAGATAAGAAACATCTACGCGGCGGATAAGGTCGATCAGTCGATACAGGACAAGCTCAAGTCCTTTGTTTACGGAACGAACAACTGGATCAGGATGAATCGTAATCTCTTCAGCTATATAAAGGTCGAAAAGATATTGATGTTTCTTCTCTTGACATTAATCATTCTCGTTGCCGCCTTCAATCTCGTGGCGATGCTTACAATGGTCATCATGGAAAAGCGCAATGAAATCGGGATATTGCGCTCGATGGGTGCCTCTTCGAAGGGTGTTATGTCTATCTTCATGATACAGGGGACGTTAATCGGATTCGTGGGCACTGCTCTGGGAGTGATCGCGGGACTCGTGATATGTGGCGTCCTCAAAGAGGTTAAGGTGGGTCTTCCCCCCGATGTATATTTCATCAACACACTTCCCGTACTTGTGAAATGGACAGATGTCTTGATGATAAGCTTCGCTTCGATAGCCATCTCGTTCGCCGCAACCCTCTTTCCAAGCTGGGAAGCGTGCAGGATCCCGCCGCTCGAAGCGATCAAGTATGATTGAAATATTTGTCTGACATAGGGTGTGCTTGCTTTATCGAGTGACTAAGAGTTATATTTACTCGTATGGAAATGGTGCTGGAAGCTCATGCGATATACAAGACCTTTGAGGGGACGAATGGGCCGATTCATGTTCTCTCCGATCTCGAACTCGAGGTCAGGCGGGGAGAGATCGTGGTGGTAATAGGTGCCTCTGGAGCTGGCAAGAGTACGTTGTTACACGTTCTTGGCACACTCGACAGACCCGACAGAGGCAAGGTGGTCATCGATGGCACAGACCCATTCTCCTCGAGCGAAAAGGAAATCAACCGTATAAGGAACAAGAAACTAGGTTTTGTTTTTCAATTTCATTATCTTCTGCCTGAGTTCAGCGCACTGGAGAATGTGATGATGCCGGCGGTGGTAGGGCGGGGTGATGAGGACGGAATCGAGGAAAGGGCGGCGGAGCTGCTCCGCGATGTAGGGCTCAGAGACAGGCTCACCCATAGACCGGCAGAGCTTTCAGGAGGTGAGCAGCAGAGGGTTGCTGTGGCGAGGGCCTTGATGAATGACCCGGCTATAATTCTAGCCGATGAACCTTCCGGTAACCTCGATGATCGAAATAGTGAGATGCTGCATGAGACGATAAAAAGACTTAGCAGGGAGAAGGGACAGACTTTCGTGATAGTGACACACAAGAAGGAGCTTCTTGCCAAGGCCGATACGGCTTACCTCCTTGCTGGAGGCAGACTGCAGACGATAGGGGATGGTGAAATTGCTTTGTCAGATCTGTAAGAAGAGAGAAGCGACTATACATTTTACAAATGTCGAAAACAACAAGGTGTACGAGATACATCTATGTGCCCAGTGTGCCAAGGAGAAGGGATTCGAAAAGTTGAAGAAGAGCAACTTCGCCATGTCGGATATCATTGCCGAACTGCTCAACTCTACTGCCAGGCGCGTAGACGAGAAGCTCAATCCCAACACCTGTCCCAATTGTGGAACAACCTTTCTTCAGTTCAAAAAATCTGGAAGGCTCGGATGCTCGGAGTGTTATTCGTTCTTTAACAGACAGCTCATTCCCCTTCTAAGGGGAATTCACGGAAATACGAGGCACGTGGGGAAAGTTCCGAAGAAGTACAAGACCAAGGTGAACAAGCAGAGGCGTGTCCTGGAGCTCGAAGAGGAACTTGCCAGGGCAATAGAACTCGAAGAGTACGAGAGGGCTGCGCAGATCAGGGATGAGATAAGGAGCCTCAAAGAGGCAGAGACTCGGAGCGAGAACAATTGATTCGTTGAGGTATTGGATATGTCGATGATCGATCGATTGATAGAAAGGCCGGCCAAGTGGCTTGCCGGTGGCAAGGGGCAGGATGAGATGGTGCTCTCGAGCAGGATCAGACTCGCACGCAATCTCGAGAGGGTACCTTTCACGAACAGCGCCGATGAAGCCACCCTTACTAAAGTGAGGGAGGACGTGGAAGGTGCGGTGAAGGAGTGTTTCTCGATGAAGGGATCACTAGTCATAGGCGTGTCCGACCTCGATGATGTAGATAGAAACATCCTCGTCGAAAGACACCTCATATCTCAGGAGATGGCGAAGAGCTCGCATACAAGGTCGCTTGTCGTCCAGAAAGACGAAAGATTGAGTGTGATGATAAATGAGGAAGATCATCTGCGGATTCAATCGATAGAATCGGGCCTGTCCGTTGGAAAGGCGTACAAGAGGATCGACAAGCTCGACAACGAGTTGGACGAACACCTTCGGTACGCGTTCAACGAGAAGTTCGGTTATCTGACAGCGTGTCCGACCAATGTAGGAACGGGATTGCGTGTTTCTGTAATGCTCCATCTGCCCGGTCTCGTTCATAACAAGGATATAGGGCGGGTAATAGACGGTTTGAGGAATATGAAGCTCACCGTGAGGGGAATCTACGGGGAAGGGAGCGAGTTTATGGGCAACCTCTTTCAAATATCGAACAGCATCACACTGGGACTCTCCGAAACTGATACGGTTTCGAATCTCGAGGGGCACGTGAAAAAAGTGCTCGATTTCGAGAAAAAAGCTCGCGAGCTTCTTCTAAAGAAGGCACGAACCTTGCTCGAAGATAGGATATGGAGGGCTTACGGGATACTAAGGTCGGCGAGGCTTTTGAGCTCTAAGGAAGCCATGAGTCTCATTTCGGCTGTAAGGATGGGGGTTGGGCTGGGAATCATAACTGATATAAGCCTTCCCGTTCTAAATGAATTGCTCATAATGATAAGGCCCATGCATCTTCAGAAGCTGCATGGAAGGTTGATGAACCCGGAGGAGAGGGATAGGGTGAGAGCCGATTTTATTCGCGCAAGACTGGACAGAAACGAGAAGGAAGCTTAAATTAAAGGTGGATGGATAAAACTGAGGGGAAGATATGAACGATAAGTTTACAGAGAGAGTGAGAAAGGTAATATATCTGGCAAGAGACGAGGCGAACAGACTGCAGCACGACTACATCGGCACGGAGCATCTTCTGCTCGGTATAGTTAGGCTCGGTGAAGGGATAGCTGCGGAGGTTCTGCAGAAACTCGATGTAGACCTCGAACAGATACAGCAGACGATCGAGACGATCGTAAAACCAAGTGGCGGTACCTTGACACTTGGAGAGATTCCATTGACGCCGAGGGCGAAACGAGTTCTTGAGCTTTCCTTCGAAGAGGCGAGGCTTCTGGGGCATAACTACGTAGGTACAGAGCACCTGCTCCTCGGACTGATACGCGAGGGTGACGGGGTCGCTGCGAGGGTATTGATGGAGCTCGGCGTGGACCGCAAGAGGGTCCGTGAGGAGATAATGAAAAGCCTGGCCAGGGGTGGCAATTCAATACATTCGAGGAAGTCGTCGAGTCCGGAGAACGACACTCCGACGCTCGATCAGTTCGGCAGGGACCTCACAAGGCTGGCGAGAGACAACAAGCTCGATCCGATCATTGGACGTGACCACGAGATTGCAAGGGTGATTCAGATATTGTGCCGCCGGAAGAAGAACAATCCGGTGTTGATTGGAGAGCCGGGTGTCGGTAAAACCGCCATAGTCGAGGGACTCGCCCAGAGGATAGTTGAGAACAAGGTCCCCGAGCTTTTGAAGGACAAGCGCATCACGACACTCGACCTCGCATCCATAGTAGCTGGAACGAAATACAGGGGTCAGTTCGAGGAACGCTTGAAGAATATCATAAACGAAATCAAGGATAACGATCAGGTGATCATATTCATCGACGAGATACACACGATAGTCGGAGCGGGTGGCGCCGAAGGGGCGATAGATGCATCGAACATGTTGAAACCTGCTCTCGCAAGGGGTGAGATTCAGTGCATCGGTGCTACCACGCTGGATGAATATCGCAAGCACATAGAGAAAGACGGAGCTTTGGAGAGGAGATTCCAACCGATCATCATTAACCCTCCGACCGAGGAGGAGACAATCCAGATCATCATGGGCCTCAGGGACAAGTACGAGGCGCATCATCGAACAAAGTTCACCGATGAAGCCGTTAGGCAGGCAGTGCACCTGTCACAACGGTATATTCAGGGCAGATTTCTGCCCGACAAGGCGATAGATGTAATAGACGAGGCGGGAGCCAGGGCGAGGCTCTCTGTAACGACTGTTCCCGATGAATTGCGTGAACTCGAAAAAAGGATTGAAGAAGTATCAAAGGAGAAGGAATCGGCTATACAGGCTCAGGAGTTCGAGAAGGCCGCTGCGTTCAGGGACGAGGAGAAGGAGCTTCGAAAGGAACTTCAGATGAAGCATCAGGAGTGGAGCGAGAGCAGGCAGGAGAGTGAGTCTGTGGTTACCGACAAGGATATAGCATTTGTCATCTCCGATATGACCGGCATTCCGGTATCAAGCGTGGAGGAGGCCGAGACGATCAAGCTTCTTCACCTCGAAGATGAGTTGAGGGAACGCGTGGTAGGACAGGAAGAGGCTCTCAAGGCCGTGGCAACGGCCGTGCGGAGAAACAGGGCGGGATTGAGAGATCCGAGACGACCGATCGGTTCTTTCTTCTTCCTCGGTCCTACAGGTGTGGGCAAAACGGAGCTCGCCAGGGCTCTATCGGCTACCCTTTTCGAGAGTGAAGACGCCCTCGTGAGAATCGACATGTCCGAGTACATGGAAAAGTTCGCCATTTCACGACTTATAGGCGCTCCTCCAGGCTACGTGGGTTATGAAGAGGGAGGACAACTCACCGAAAAGGTGAGGAGAAAACCTTACTCCGTCGTGCTCCTCGATGAGATCGAGAAGGCTCATCCCGATGTGTTCAATATACTCCTTCAAATTCTTGAGGAAGGTTCGCTGACCGATGCATTCGGCAGACGGGTCGATTTCAAGAACACTGTGCTAATTATGACATCGAATGTCGGTGCCAAGGAGATAAAGGGGCACAAGGGGCTTGGTTTTATATCCGAAGGAAGTGACACAGGCTACCAGCAGATGAAGGCGAAGGTGCTCGAGGAGTTGAAGAAGGCGTTCAATCCCGAGTTTCTGAACAGGCTCGACGAGATCATAGTTTTCCGCCAGCTCGATAAGAACGATCTAATTCAGATCATCGAGATACTGCTCAAGGATCTCTATGAACGTCTCGAAGCTCAGCATATCGATTTCGAAATCACGCAAGAAGCCAAAGAGTTCGTTTTAGAGAAGGGCTACAACCCGGAGCTCGGCGCAGGTAAGTTCGTAACAGGTAATGTTCGTGTGTCGATTGCGATGCACCCGGAGACGATCTGCACCGCCTGCATGTTCCGCGGGATCCTACCTGAAAACTCCCATATATCAACGATGAACTTTCGTTTGTTACCCGGCCGAAAATAGTTTATTTTATCACTAATGCACAGAGCATCTCTGGGCGACGGATTTCGGTTTCTTTTGCTATATTATCGATTGCAATTGTTCGAATTGATATGATAGCATTTACCGATTTTAGAACGAAGGGTTGATGGATGAAGATTAAGAGTGGATTGTTTCTTGTTCTGCTCCTTCTCGTTTTCTCCGTGAAGGCGTATGCATATGAGGTTGGTACGGTAAAGGTCAGCGGCAATGTCTTCATGTCAGAGGAGAAGGTATTATCGATATTCGGTATTCACCCAGGTGACGAATACAGGCCGGACAAAGTGACGCAGGGGCTCAAGCGCCTTTTCGATACTAAGAATTTCTCCGATGTATCCGCCTATTACAAGGTGGTGGATGGGAAGATCGTGTTGACTGTGGTTGTCAAGGAATACCCCAGGGTGAAGTCGATCAAGCTCATGGGTAACGACAAGATCAAGAATGACGATATCTTTTCGAAGATGACGATAAGGGAAGGCTACTTTGCCCGCCCCTCGATGATAACATCCGATATTAAAGCGATAAAAGACCTCTATGCCGACAAAGGGTACAACAGCACTAGAATAAAGGTGGACAGGATCCCTGTCAAGGGAGAGCACATGGTATCTCTAGTCTTCAAGATAGATGAGGGGACCAAGGTCAAGATCAAGCATATCGATTTCATCGGGAATACAGCGATAGACAGCAAGAAGCTCAGATCGGTGATGGAAACAAAGGAGGACAGATGGTGGAGAGGTGGAGAGCTCAAACCGAAGAAGCTTGAGGACGACCTGAAGAAGATAAAGAAGCTCTATGAAAACCTCGGTTATCTCGACGCCGGCGTATCCATATTCAAGAAGGTTGCGGTGAATGGCGCAAAGGGGATGGATCTCTATATCAAGATCGATGAGGGCAAGCAGTATAGGCTCGGCAGTATTCATTGGAGCGGCAACAAGGTTATAAAGGACAGCAGGATAGAAGAAGCGATCAACATGAAACCCGGTGAGCCCTACTCATTGGACAAGATTGAGGGGATCCAGGTAGCTATAAACAGCATGTATTGGGACAAGGGTTATATCTGGAGCAGGATAATACCGGTTCGTCGCGTAAAGAGGAATGTGATCGATCTCGACCTCAGAATAGTGGAGAACAAACCCGCTTCGATTCAGGAGATCAAGATAGCGGGAAACACAAAAACTTTTGAATCGGTGATAAGAAGAGAGTTTAAGGTTTACCCGGGAGACAGATTTGTTCTGAGTGAAGTTCAGCGGAGCCTAAGGGATGTCTTTTCTCTTGGATATTTCAAAGGACCCCCGAAGGTGGATACAGAGCCGGTCAACGAAGAAGGAGATATTAACCTTCTGATAAAGGTTGATGAAAAACAAACAGGTTACTTCAGAATGGGAGCCGGTTTCTCGCAGTTGAATTCGTTGAGCGGTTTCCTTGGGATCTCCGAAAACAATTTCCTCGGTCGGGGAAAGAGGATATCTCTCGACTGGGAGTTCGGCCGATGGCGCCGCAACCTGAACTTCGCATATTCGGAACCATACCTCATGGGGACAAGAACGACGTTGACCCTTTCGGTATATAACTGG
>NATK01000035.1 GCA_002085285.1 Candidatus Latescibacteria bacterium 4484_7 | reverse complement strand
GCAATCCCGAGTGAAAGCGCCTCTTCATAATCTTCCCTGCTCTGGACGAAGACTACATCGGACAGGCGGGCACCAAACCTTTCCACTGCAACGAAGAGCTTCTTGACGAGGCCGTGCATATTCTCATGAAAGTAGAAACCGTGAGCCGTATATATTACCACTGGAACACCGGCAATACGGGCAGCAACCCTTCCAATCAATCCCGCAATCGGGGTATGAGCATGGACGATGTCGAACCGCTCACGTCTGAAAAGACCGACGAGCCGAAATAGAGAAACGAGATGGGCAAACACGTTGTAGTTCCTCGAAATCGGCACGGCGTACGTCTTGAAGCCTTCTCTTTCAAGTGCTCTCAATCCACCGCCATCCGTTGAACAAAACCACACGTCGATCCCGCCCTCTCTCAGTGCAACGCCGAGAGGCCTCAAGAGATGATAGGCGGTAAAATCCACTGCACAGAGCTCACAAACCTTCATCTGTCGTCATCTCCATTTTTCCTTTATCGACTCCTTCGACCTCTACCAATCTGCCACGGAGCACGTCCCGCTTCTGATCACATCATCTATGATCTTTGCCATTCTCGGCGCCCAAACTGCGATACTGTACCTCTCTTCGACCGCTGTCCTCGCTCTCCGACCGAGTTCTCGCCTCAAATCTACACTTCGACACAGTTCGAGGAGACGTTCGACCCACTCCTCATCGTTTCGTGCTATGAAACCCGTTTTCCCATCCTCCACGATCTCTTCGCCACCTCCGGTTGGCGAAGAGACAACGGGAAGCCCACAGGCCATATACTGCAGAAGCTTGAGTCCACACTTGCCTTTCGACCAATAGTCGTCCTCGAGAGGCATGATGCCGATGTCGCACCTCGCAAGATTTTCGATTTCGGTCTCATCGCTCCACTCAACACACTCTACATCAACACCATCCATCGCCACGTCAGCCGCACCGATGACAACGAGCCTGAAGTCGCACTCATGGGAGAGCGAGACGAAAACATTCTTCTTCTTCAATAGAAAATGAAGAGTCTCGGGCGAACCTATCCATACGACCCTCGGTACCCCGTCGGTAGAGCTGTCTCTCCGCGCTCCTCGCTCGATTACCGACTCGAATCTCGATGTATCCACCACAGTCGGGAAATAGACACTCGAACGGTTATACCTCGAGGCATACCGAAGTAGAAATCGGTTCCCCGCGAGTACCAAGGTGCTGGCTCTCATTACAACAGGGATTTTGCCCCCGAGAAGGAATCTCACCAGGGCACTCCTTGACGAGGTGTAGAAGAGAAAGATCGCATCGTCTATATCGTAAACGATCCGTCTGCCCAAAAGCTTCAGCAGCAACTCCGCAACGGGCGGTAAATATGGAAAAAGTTCTTTCTGCACAAAGACCACCGAATATTTCACTGAGCCGAGCAGAACGAACAACCGCCTGAAGAACCTCTTAACCAGATACGACACGCCAGGCCTTTGGCCGTCGAAGATAAGCTTCAGATAAGACTCTTCGTGCAGCGGTTCGACACGACATTCGAACCCCTCTTTCTCGAGGTACGGAACGAACTGCACTACCCTGTAACGGCTGCTTGCACCTATGGAAGGGTATTTCGTGAGAAAAAGCACCTTTGGTTTATCGTTCATAAGGCAGGCTATTTTCCCTTGGTAGAGAGAACCATGTCCTCGACCAATCCGCAGAGGATATGTCCAAGCGCCATATGCATCTCCTGAATCCTTGCGAAATCGGAATGAGGCACTACTATCGATAACCTGGAAACCTCGGCCAACCTTCCTCCCCCCTTGCCGGAAAAAGCAAGAGACACGATCCCCATTTCATTGGCCAACTCTACCGCTTTTATCACATTAGGGGAATTTCCGCTCGTCGATAGAGCAAGGAGCACGTCACCTCCGTCACCCCTGCTTTCGAGCTGCTTCGAAAAGATCTCGTCGAAGGAAAAATCATTGGCGAGCGCAGTGACCACGGAGCTGTTAGTCGTCAGGGCAAATGCCTTGTATCCCTTGACCTTCTTTCTGAATCTACCGACGAGTTCACCTGCAATGTGCTGGGCGTCGGCGGCGCTTCCTCCGTTTCCACACGTGAAAACCACATTGCCGTTCAGTATTGCCCGCGAAATGATCCCGGCCATTTCGACGAGCTTCTCCATCCCCTCTCCGGGAAACACTTCGAGCAATTCTCTTAGAGCGTTTAACTCTGAAGCCACCATATCGACATAATTCGGTTTCACCAATGCCGCTCCTATTTAGTAAGAACGATAATCGAAACGACCACTGTCCCGAGCCTGATCAGACCGCCGAAGAACTCGCCGAAGATCCTTGTTCGCGATCTCTTTACTATGATCGTTTCCCCCCTCCTCGGTTTATAGCTGCCGTTCGCCTTTTTCGCCTTGTGGTCCGAAGAGTAAATTACAACCCGGTTTATGCTTCCATCGCTCGTGGGCCCTCCGGCAAGACCTATGTACTGAGCGACCGTCCAGCTCCCGTTGTAGGGGTACTTACCAGGCACATTGACCTCACCCCCGACCGTTATATTCATATCGAGAAATGGGATGCTGATAACATCGCTGTCATCTATTCGAAGGGTCTTTTCGGCATGAGGAGGCAGATATTCGGTCAAATCTACCTCGACCTTCCTTCCGTCAATCTTCTCAATATACACACGCTCTAGATCGGCGTTGCTACTGAACCCCCCCATCCTAACCAATAGATCGCCGAGTCCTTCTCCATCGGCAAGATAGAAAAGTCCCGTCCTCTTCGCTGCTCCCGAGACATAGACCCTTCTCTTGTTCTTCGCCTTGCTGAATGTGGTGATCTCATCCTGATCCTTCAGCAGCTTATCGTAATCGCCAGACTCGACTACACGAGTCACGACGGAACCTTCGGGATTCGTCCTCGTCAAAAGGATACTGTCGGTGATCGCATCAGTCGTGAAACCTCCTGCGAGATCAATCAGATCCTCGATCTTTTCTCCCTCTATGATCTCGAAGATACCGGCCTTGTAGAAA
This sequence comes from Candidatus Latescibacteria bacterium 4484_7, assembly GCA_002085285.1. GTDB lineage: Bacteria > Krumholzibacteriota > Krumholzibacteriia > Krumholzibacteriales > Krumholzibacteriaceae > 4484-7. The sequence goes on along the minus strand of NATK01000035.1, from coordinate 6,771 downwards.
TCCCCGAGTATTCGAGCACGATGCTTAGCAGGTGGAACGAAGATCCTGTCTCCACCCTGAAGCGTAGGATTGCCGCTGTCGACCCCTCTATTGAGAAAACTCACCAGATCGACCGTCAATGTGTCGTTTCCCCTCTCGATCCTGATCAACCGTTTGGAAGCGCCACCCTTGAACCCGCCGGCTTTGTCGATGGCATCACTGAGCCTCTCCACCGAAGTCACCTCCACTCCCCCGGGATTCCTTACCCCACCCGTGACGAATACCCTGAAGGTCCTCGGAACGCTCAAATAGCAGTGCACCTCCACGTCGTGGAAAAATTTGTCCACCTCTTTCGCGAGACGCTCTCGGAACTGATTCAGTGTTAGACCGTTTGCATATATGCCCCCTACACCGGGAATGAAAAGGTATCCCTCGGGGAGTATCATGAGGGAAAAGGTCTTCGGCTCGGGGCTGAGTATGTTGATAACGAGTCGATCGTATGGTCCGAGGATATACTTATCTGGATCTACGGCCTTTTCGAGCACTGGCAACTGCTGGATATTCTGTTGATTGTTTTGCTCCGCACCCTTCCCCTCGGCCACCGTCCTGGTGTTGTCTTCCTTCAAAAATTTAAAGCTGGTTTCCTTCAAGATGGAGGCATGCGAAGACTCAACAAAGAGACAATCGGACACAGATGAAAAAACAATGGCAAGAGCAAGAAAAAAAAGGAACATCTTTCCATAACGATCATCCATGGTCAACCATCACCTTCGCATAGTTAAAAAGCACATGAAAAATCTAAACCAACCTTTTCACCAAATCAGGCAAGGCATCGAACACCTTTTGTTCGCTCTCGAGATCCTTTGTGCCGAGCTGAGCAAGGTGCCTTTTGCCTCCACCGCCCCCGCCGGCCAGAGCGGCCAGATCTTTTACGAGCCTATCGGCTGTCAATCTTCCTTCGCCGACGAGGTCGTCCGTCACAGCTATTATGAATTGGAGCTTGCCGTTGATCTCGCTCGAGAAAACCGCCACGCCCCTACGCACCTTGTTGCGGAAAAGATCCGCCTGGTTGCGCAAGGCAGAAACATCGCCGACATCTATCCTTCCAGAGGCCACAACCACGCCGTCCACGTTTCGGGCGGATGCGATCATCCTGTCGATCGCAGCTGCACTATCCTGCGATAGAGCCTTCTTGAGCTTCTTCCTCAAAGAATCGACTTCGCCCATCAAGCCTTCGATCCTCGGGACGATATCATCGATCGGGCCATTGAGCAACGAAGCCGCCTCGAGCGACCTATCTATCACCGTTCTTGCATACTCGACGGCCGCCTTGCCCGTAACAGCCTCTATCCTCCTCACCCCCGCAGCGACACTTTGCTCGGAAATGATGATGAAAGAGCCTATTTTCCCGGTATTGTCTATATGAGTGCCTCCGCAAAGCTCCATCGAGACATCGTCTATCCTGACCACTCGCACCTCTTTGCCGTACTTCTCGTCGAAGAGAGCTACCGCCCCTTCCTTGACGGCCTCCTTGTAACCCATTAATCGAGTTTCCACATCGATTGCATCGAGGATCCATCCGTTGACCATCCGTTCGATGGTGCGAACCGCCTCACGTGAAATCGGTTGAAAATGGTTGAAGTCGAACCGAAACCTCGAGCTCTCGACAAGAGATCCAGCTTGAGCAACGTGCTCACCCACCACTTTTCTCAAAGCAGCATGAAGGAGATGAGTCGCCGTATGATTTCGAGCCGTCGCAAGCCGCTTCTCTCTATCGATGTTGAGCCTCGCCTTTCCTTCCGACCTGATCAGCTCCTCGAGTTCGTCCGTGCTCATACCGCTTCTTATCAGATGAACGATCTCACCTCCGCGCTTGAATACATCGAACACCTCGAATTCGACACCCCCGATCGTTATGACTCCACTGTCCGCAACCTGTCCACCCGATGTCGCATAGAACGGCGTCTCTTTGAAAACCAGCTCGGCCGCGCTCTGCGCGCTGTCATCACCGTTCCCTTCGGCTCCGTCGCCCTCCATTATCCTGTACGAGACAATACTCGATTCCGCTTCGAGGACCTCGTATCCAACGAACTTTGAGCCCTCCGCATCGTCAAGTCTCGTCATTTCGACAAGCTCCTGCTTGCCCACATCGAATCCGCTCTTTTCCTTCGCCCTGTTCCTCTGCTCTTCCATCGAAGCGGCGAAACCTTCTTCATCGACTCCGAGCCCCTCGGCCGCAGCAAGCGCCTTGGTCAGTTCGAGGGGAAAACCATAAGTATCGTACAGAATGAAAACTCTTTTTCCGTCTATTCGATCATTACCCGCCTTCTTCACTTCATCTACTATAGACTCGAACTTTCCCTTTCCCTCGGCAAGCGTCCTGAAGAATACCTCCTCTTCGGAACGGATGATCATCGCAGTATTCCTACTCCTCGAGTCGAGCTCGGGGTAGTCATCCTTCATAACATCTACAACGACATCGATCAATTTGTACAGGAAAGGCTTGTCCATACCGCTGTTGTAGAATCGAGTGAGCGCTCTTCGCACGAGTCTTCTCAATATATAACCCCTACCCTCGTTGGAGGGATAGATCCCTTCGGAGACGGTGAAGGTCAAAGCCCTGGCATGGTCGGCTATCATATTGACCCCCATTCGGTCCTCGCCCTCTTTGCCTACCCCCCGAGGAAGCAAATCGTAAACAGCCCTTATGATCGGCCTGAAAAGATCCGTATGGAAGTTGTCCTCGACTCCCTGCAGAATTGTAGCAACGCGCTCCAGCCCGAGGCCCGTGTCTATGCCGGGCTTTTCAAGTCGTCTGTATTCACCGTTTTCTTCGAGAAAGAATTGCGGAAAAACGAGGTTCCATATCTCGAGGTATCGATCGCATTCGCACCCGGGGGCGCATGTAGGCCTGCCGCACCCTCTCTCCGGCCCTGTATCGAAATAGATCTCGGAGCTCGGACCGCAGACACCGGTTTTTCCCACGGGCCCCCAGAAATTGTCGTCCTTACCCAATCTGTAGATTCTATCGGCCGAAAGCCCGATCTCCTCGTTCCATATCTTGAAAGCCTCGTCATCGTCCTCATATACGCTCACATAGAGCTTGTCAACGGGCAGTTTCAACACATCGACGACGAACTCCCAAGCCCACGTTATCGCCTCGACCTTGAAGTAATCACCGAAGCTGAAGTTGCCGAGCATCTCAAAGAATGTATGATGTCTAAGAGTCCTGCCTACACTCTCGAGGTCCCCCGCCCTCAAACATTTCTGAACGCTCGTTGCCCTTGTATATGGGAGGTTTTCGGGCCGCAGGTAGTAGTCCTTGAATTGAACCATCCCCGCCGAGGTAAAAAGAAGCGTAGGGTCTCCCTTTGGCACCAGTGGTGCACTCGGCACCTCCGTATGCCTCCTCTTAACGAAGAAATCAATGAATGCTCTTCTAAGCTCGTGCGCTGTCTTTATATTCGAAGGCATGATTTCGAAACCAATCCTTTCTATTTCTATTTTTTCTCTGCGATTCGGCTGCGAACAGCCAGAGAATACTCAGTCGAGTTTCCCTGCCAATATATTAGCCGATATGTTGTTTACAATATATTCACTGAAGCCTCTTCGCAAAAGAAAATCGTGTACTCTACGCGCCGCCTTTCTCCTGTCCGATATACGAGAGAGCTTCTTCAGGGCAAGCTTCAATGCCAGTCCCCTCTCCACCTCTTCGGAAAAATGATCGGCTATCGCTTCCTCTATCAACTCTTCATCAACCCCGAGCTTCCTGAGTTTCGCCCTGACAAGGTAAGGTCCGGAAGGCTTATGAGCCAGCATGTACTCGATAAACGAGTCAGTAAGCCTGCGATCGTCCAGATATCCGTTTGATCTCAATCTGTCGATTACGACATCTACGATTTCCCTGTCAACGATCCCTTCGTTTGCCAGCGCCTTTTCCAGTTCCCTTACCGTTCTATCCCTCACCGAAAGAAGCCTGTAAGAAAGATCGAGCGCGGCGACAACAGCTCCCTCGCCACCGAGGTATACAGCTTCTTCCTCGGATATCTCCGCACCCTCTTCGAGAAACCTAGCGGTTCCAGGACCCTTGAGAACAAGGTATCTCTTCTCAAGAGATGTAACAATGGTATAGAGCCTACCCCAGCGCCTCCGGACTTCGACAACCTTGTCCAACGACATCCGTATTTCCTCAATCCTTCGACTTCGTAGCATCCGTATCGGGATTGGGGACAAGCCCATAGTTCTCTTTGATCTTCTCTTCTATTGTCCTCGTGATGTCGGGATTCTGTTTGAGGAAGATTCTCGCATTGTCCTTCCCCTGTCCGAGACGTTCTTCCCCGAACGAATACCAGCTCCCGGTCTTGGAGATGATCCCGGAAGCTGCGCCGAGTTCGAGCAGGTCACCTTCGTAACTGATTCCCTCACCGTATATGATCTCGAATTCGGCCTGGCGGAAAGGCGGAGCAACCTTGTTCTTGACGACCTTCGCTCTCGTGAGACTTCCGATGACCTGATCGCCGACCTTTATCTGACCGATTCTTCTTATATCGAGCCTCACCGTGCTATAAAACTTCAGAGCATTCCCACCGGTCGTCGTCTCGGGATTGCCGTAAAGAACCCCAATCTTCATCCTTATCTGATTGGTAAATATCATACACGTCTTGGATTTTGCAACAGCTCCGGCGAGCTTTCGAAGTGCCTGAGACATCAGACGCGCCTGAAGACCGACATGCGAGTCGCCCATCTCTCCCTCTATCTCGGCGGCTGGAACGAGTGCAGCCACCGAATCGACGACGACAACATCTATAGCGCCGCTCCTTATCAGCACCTCTGCTATCTCCAAAGCCTGTTCACCGGTATCCGGCTGGGAAATGAGAAGATTATCGACATCGACGCCTATCCTCTTTGCATAGTTGAGATCGAGCGCATGTTCCGCGTCTATGAACGCCGCCGTACCACCCATCTTCTGCGAATTGGCAATGATGGAACAGGTCAATGTGGTCTTGCCCGAACCTTCGGGCCCGAAGATCTCGATGACCCTTCCCCTTGGAACTCCACCGATACCCAATGCTATATCGAGGCTCAAACTCCCCGTAGGTATGCTCTCCACGGGCACGAGTGCGCCGCTCGCACCGAGCTTCATGATGGAGCCCTTGCCGAACTGCCTCTCTATCTGATCGACTGCAAGCTCGATAGCCTTTTCCTTGTTCTTTTCTTCCCCTACACTCTTTCCTTTTACCTTTTTCATCTCAAAAACCTCCCGCACCATCACACTACCCCACAAAGGCAGGTTAAGTTAAATGATTTGAGTCCTACTCCTCTTCGGGTGCTCGTCGAACGGACACCCCAATGAAAATGAAAATAAAAACGCCTATCACCACCTCCCAATTTCCCCGCCAGGCATCACAGAATATCTTTTACCACCTCGAGTTCGATATTTCAATGAAATTTATAACGAAAACACCCTCTTCCAGATCATCCATCTCGACGCGCATCGTCGCGAACCGATTTCATCGTTTCGAAGTAAAGTCGGCCCTCAGGATCTCCTCATAGATCGCCCCCCTCCTCTGGAGATAGCTCTGAAAAAGGACGAAACCATCTACATGCTGCACAGCACCCGGGGATAGAGACTCGACCGATTTCAGCATGGCACGGACTTCGTTGTCGAGCGGCCTCTTGATTCTCGCTAACGTCACGTGTGCTCTGAACGGACGCTTCTCCCTCCTGAAACCCAGAACGGCGAGCTCGTTTTCGAGCGCATCGGCGAGATTCGAAAGGTGCCCGACCCCCTCTTCGATAGCGAAGAATACCACCCTCGGGTTGCTCAGCGAAGGAAAACCTCCGAACCTCCCGAAGGCGATATCGAAGGGCCTCGTGTCTTCGGCTACGTTGTCTGCGATCTCTTTGAGCGAAGGAAGCATACCCTCTTCGACGTCCCCGAGAAATTTCAAGGTGATGTGAAGGTTATCCGTCGGTATCCAGCGCCATGGAGGATTCGAGATGGGAAAACGGTCTATCGCTTCGGCGACCATCATCCTTACTTCATCACTCAACGGTACTGCGAAAAAGAGCCTCAAATTGACCTCCATTCTTTAATCAAGCCCTCTTGAAAGCCTTCAATCTGCCTCTCTCTCCAGCGAGATCGAGTCTGAGCATATCGAGAAGATAATAGACAGCCAACTCCCTTACCATTCTTCTGTCTTGCGGGAAGACGGCCCGCCTGCAATAGATTCCGCTGCCGGAGGCGAGCCCGAGATAGCAGAGCCCCACCGGCTTTTCGGCTGAACCGCCTGAAGGACCGGCAATCCCCGTAGTGGAAAGCGCAAAGTCCGCATGGGCTCTCTGCCTGGCACCCACTGCCATCTCAATGCAAACCGCTTCACTCACCGCTCCGAATCTTGCAAGCGATTCTTCGCTGACACCAAGCTCGCGTTTTTTCGCCTCGTTACTGTACGTTACGAACCCCTCAAGCAGCGTACCACTTGCACCTGGAACATCGACGATAGTTGAGGCAACGAGACCGCCCGTAACCGACTCCGCTGTTGCAATGCTCTTGCCACTGGATATGAGCATATCGACAACTACCTCTTCCAGGCTCTCGTCCCCAACAGTGTAGACGTAGCTACCGAGCCGCCTGAGTACCCTATCCACTATATCGCTGTCAGAAAAGGAAGGGGAAAGATACACATCAACAGATCTCGGAGATGAAATGATCGATAGATCATCAAATGCCTCTCTGGGAACAGCCTCTTTCAACCTCTCCTCGAGCTCTGTCTCCGTCATTCCCATTGT
>NATK01000158.1 GCA_002085285.1 Candidatus Latescibacteria bacterium 4484_7 | reverse complement strand
TGGGGCCGAGGCCCTCTCACTATCGACGCATATTCGATTTCTTCATTTCCCCAGCAGTCCTATTTCGACGCTGACCGACCGGCCTCCATTTCTCTAAAGAGCTCGTTGTAAACAATCGTCCTGATGTCACTCTGCATCCGGTAGAGCCTCGATTCGAATGTGTTGTCGTAGATGACGTTTCCCTCTCTGACACCTACGACTACTCCTCCGATCGAAGGCTTGTCGAGCGGCTTGACATCGACCGATTCTATCTCCTTGCCGAGTCCAGCGAGCATATCCTTCACCTTTGGCACGACCTTCGACTCTACGAGCTGCACGTCCCGGCTGTCTGCGAAGATAGTTACATTCGCACTCCCAAGGGCTACGATCGCCTCGACTGCAAGCCCGGCGAGGATATCGGCATATTCCGACCTTCCCCTTGCAGAGGAGAGCAATTCGTTCACCTTCTCCATCACCATATCGAAAAGCGACTCCCGCACCTTGAGTCTCTCGCGCTTCACCTCGAGCTCTACGCTCGACACCGCCCTCCTCTTAATCGCCTCTACACGGGAATCGGCTTCCTTCAATATCTTCTCTGCAGCCTTCTTCCCCTCCTCCTCTGCCTTCGAGGTAATGTCGTCGGCCGTCCTCCGAGCCTTTTCGAGAATGGAGGAAACCTCATGTTCTCCGTCTGCTATGATCTGCCTGCATATCTCATTTACCGAATCTTCATTTGTCAATGTTCATGCTCCCGATTATGCACCTCTGATTATTTCTATACATTGAAACCAACAGCGGAACGAACAAGGTCTCTTATAGAGGCCCTCCCCTCCACAGGCCCCGTTCGGTCCGGAACCTCGATGATAAGGGGAAACGTGTGTGTAAACGTGTACTCCTCAATCCGTTCCTGAATCTGCGAGGCGATTCTCTCACTAACGATCACGATCCCCACGTCCTTCGAATTCAGAGCCTTGTCGAGGGCTTCGAGTGCATCATCTGCACCCTCGACAACGATACCATCAACCCCGACGAGGTTGAACCCGGCCACCATCGTTTCATCACCTATGGCAAAAAACTTCATCTAACAAACCTCTCGTCCGCCGACAACTGTAATAAACTTGCAAATACGCCTTAAATACGTCTGCAAAACTACAGTCTCATAAGAACCATGATAGCGATAATGAGACCATAGATGGCGATTCCTTCGGCAAGGCCTACATAGATGAGCGCCTTCGCCGTGAGCTCGGGTCTTTCACCTATCACGCCGAGAGCCGCCGCTCCTACATAACCCACCGCGATGCCAGCGCCCACACAGCCGAGACCAGCCGAAAAGGCCGCCGCCAGGAACCCCCAACCGAGCACCTTAGCCTGCTCGGGAGTGTACTCCTTGACGGCCTGCCCCGTCACCTCACCGGAGGGAGCCGGCTGTCGTCCATGAACCTCGACCGCCGTGCTTATTATCGTAACAAGAAGCACAACAGCGATCACAGAGAAGAGGGCCATCGTGGAAACCTTGATCAATCTTCTCGCCCTTTTCACTTCGTGCGAACCATTCGACATACTCCGCTACTCCTTTCACTTCTCTCGATCGGGGCTCTCCCCCAGACCGATTGGTTTGTACGCTACTCCTCCACCTAAAAAGAACTTGCTGAAGAATTCGTAGTACTCGAGACGAATCGCCTGAATCGTCACGACGAGACCCTCGAGCGCGATAATGCCCACATTGCCCAGAATCAATATCAGGGCGGAATAGAGCAACCCGCCCCTCGCCCCTTTCACCATATCGACGAGGCTGAAAACAGCCATGAACAGCCCGACGTGCGCCAGAGAGAACGCAGCGACACGAATGAATGAAATCGTGTTGGCGAGATATCCCATCACTATCTCCATTATCTCTATGGCCTCTTCCATGACGTACGTTCCTATACCTTCCTTAAAAAAGGGCCTCTTCCCGGAAATAATAGCCAAGATAGGCTCTTTTAGAAAGATGATTATCAATGGAATGAGTATCGCGTAGACGATCAATTCGACGGGCACGGGTTTGTTCGAGAGAAAGAGCGAAACGGCGCCGATGCCACCCCAGTAGACAACTGCCGTTATCACGCCGGCGTGGTCGAAGAGTCCCGTCTTGATGTCTCTCGCCCTTATCGCGTTTATGATATTGAAGACAATCCCGAGCGATATCATCGTTATTCCGATATAAACCGCCACCTTGAAGAAATACATTATGTTGTTCATCGGCTTGAGCCAGATATGGGGAATCAGATCCTCGAGACCGAAGACGCTGCCGAAAAGAGTGCCGAAAACGATCGAAGCGGCTCCGCTGTAAAGAACGAGTCTCCCCATGAGGCGGACCGGCTCACTCAACTTATCAGCCTTGAATCCGATATACCAACCGAGGAGTGCGAGCACCGCTCCGTGTCCTATGTCTCCGAACATCATCCCGAACATCACAAGAAAGCTTACCGCGACGAATATCGTTGGATCTATGAAAGTATAATCGGGCAACCCGTAGCTCGAAATGAGCATCTCAAACGGCCTGAAAAAACTCGGGTGACGGAGAAGCACGGGGACTTTGACCTTGCCCTCCTTGACACCCGCTATCTCCTCCGGTGAAATAACCTCTATTATCGCCCTACCGTGAGCAGCACGGAGTATCTCTCTCTCGACCATACGCCTCTTCTTCGCCGGGATCCACCCTGAAAAGACGTACGTTTTCTTCGTGCGTTTGAGATAACGCTTAACTTTGATGAGGAGGTGGGCAACCATGAGGGTCCTGTAATAGTCGATCAGTATAGGAGCATTTTCTGCTGCGATCTCTCTTATCTTTGCGTCGATGTCCGCAATCTGTTCCTTTAGTTCAGCGATCCTCTCGTCGAGCTGCTCATTCGCACCGCTCGTTTCCTCTATCACGTCTTCTGAGATTTCGATCTCCTCGAATGCCGCTTCCCTGAGGATCTTCTTAAGCTTCAGGCGGTCCTTCTTGAGACCGATCACGAGAACCCTTGTTTTTCGTTTGTCCTGCGAAGAGAGCTTCAGGACCACCGCCGCCATATCCGCAAGCTCGTCTACGAGGAAGTCGTAGTTGTCCGATTCGATCTGACCATAGTAAACATTGATAAATGAATAGGGATTTTTCAGTACATCGCTTCGAAACTCTGTCTCTCAGGCTTTCGATCCTGCCCTGAAGGCTTCCGGCATCGTAGTTTCTGAGGTTTTCCGCCCACGGTTCATTCTCGTCGAGCTGTATGAGGTGAAGGATGCCGAGGCGTACGATCGCCTTTGTCACCTCGTCGAGTTCACTTTCGAAAACGAGGACGTTTATCTGATGCATCCGTTCAGGGGTAAACATGATCTTCTCCGCCTAAAAGTTGCTTCTCAATTGTGCCTCGATGCTCTCTGCATCCAGATCGAGGAGCTTGCCGTTTATGATAGTTATCAGATTGCGAACCTCGCTTCGCTTCAGTATGAAGTACGCCAGGACGGTACCTATCGTGAACGGAAAGCCTGCGAGCGTCTTTCGAGCCTTGTCAACAAGGTAGTCCCACAGTATCATCTCGATCATGTAGAGCTTGCTCAACTCTTCGCCGCTTTCGAGGACCCGCGATGCAAATGCAAAGGAACGTTCGAGAACCGCTGCCAGGGTGTCTCTCGGCGAATCCGAAGCGAAAGCCTTCTTCAGCCTCTCTATCCTTATCCTGCTCCCGCCGGGTATCATGTACTTCTCCAGCTCGCCCGGTGGAACGTTGTGATAAAACTTCAGTCTTATCAGCCAATTTATGTTCTTGAGATCGATCTCGAGGCCGATCAACTTGCGTGCTACCGCCCTGTCCGTCTTGGAGAGCTTCTCGACCTGCGAGGCGAGCCTGCGAAAAAGGTCCATTTCGAGCGATGTCTCGATGGGAAAGAGTGTCCCGCGCTCTTTGTAATCTTCGATGGCTCGTTCGAATGGCTTGCTGTAGGGAGTTCCTATGAGTAGTGACGCTACGTCCTCGATAGACTTCGCAGTGGCTATCGCCTGGTATGGAAGAGAATGGGGAAGTGTGCTTCTTACGAGGTACCTCAACTCATCCTGACTCTTCCTGCTCTCCCTTATGCGAAGAGCAGCCTTGAGGTTGTCGAGTTCGTACCCTTCGAGCAGGAGACTCACCAGATCCTTCTCCGCACCTCTGAGGTCGTGCAGGAGTTCACTGTGCCATTCGACTTCGCGCTCGAGGAGCCCGCGCTCGGCGATTTTCGGATCGATCTTCGCCTCCGGCTCTGAGAAGGGCTTCTCATAGACCGTCCCCGACAGCATTGCAAATATCTCGGCTACATCCTTTGCCCGCACGAGTCTCTGAATCGTTTCACGCGGCAGAAGGGTGCTGAGCCTCGATCTTACCTTCGAGTTCAAAAGTGCATATTTACCGACCGGGCCTAAGAACATTTTCGCAGCTCCATGACACTCCCGATACCCTCCCTATATGGCAAAGAGTATTTCCCGAGTGGCTCTGCCCGAATACCCTAAATCTTCTCATCCGCTCCAAGAACGAAGTCGACCACCTTTGCGGCTACACGTTCCACGTCTTTACGCCTCGCATCGAGAAGCTTTTGTTCCTTCGCCTTTTCCTCTTCGATCCGTTTTCTCTTCTCCTCCTCCGCCTCTTTCTTGGCATTCTCTATGCGCTTCTGAGCCTCAGCCTGCGCATTCTTCTTCGCCTCCTCGACGAGCTTCCGGCTGTTATCCTCAGCCTCTCTGACGAGACGTTGAGCCTCCGAGTGAGCCTCTTCTATCTTCCCGGCGACATCGGCTTCGGTCTTTATGACCTTTTCAACGATCTCTTTCACTTCGAACCGTCCATTCGAAATCTTCCGTTCATAACACGGATTTCACATGTTGCATACCCTTATCTTTTTGTCGAACAACCCACACAATCCAAACAAGCCTTGCGTTCGTCCAGGCCACCTCAATCACCTGTACATGTCGCGCATCGGATCCCATGCGGGAAGCGTTATCGGCTTCGTTTTGAAAAGCGCCGTAACATCGTCCGGCAGATATGCCTTGTTTATGATCACGGCGAAGACGTACTCATCGAACCAGTTGTCGTACATCGTCCAGTATCCCTTGTTGCCCCTGTCAGTCCCCCAGGAATTCTCGACGAGCCACTTGAGGGGCTTGCCGCCAAGCGTGTCAACGCCAATGAATACCATAGCATGGTTCGGTGTGCTGTCTCTCAGGCGAACCCTGTCAGCCTTGGAAAGGCTTGCATCAATACCAAAAAGCGACTGATAATCGTAGATGCCTACTGCCATTATACCTTCCTTGTAGTCGTTCTCCTTGCCCACGTCGGCGGCGAACCATACAGGCTCTCCAGCGAGAAGCGACTTCAGTGCGAACTCTTTCAGTCTGTCTATCTTAAGGTTGACGAAATCTATGTCGGGGACATCCGACATGTTCCTGCTGTATTTGATCCTGTAATGCTTTCCATAAGGATGAATAGGATGGTCGATGATCGGCAAGTAATCGGAGAGCTTCACTCCCACTGCTTCTTTATAGAATGAAACGGGCGTGTATGTTCCCTCGACGATCTTGCCGTCCTTGTCTTCACATCTCCACGTGAACTGCTCAGGCGGAACACCGAGGTGAAGGGCGAGCACACGGTAGATCGTCTTGAGCATCTCGAGCTTCTTCTTTCTAAGCTGGGTGGCGCTTTTTCCCCTCTTCGCCATATCCCTCAGCACGATCGCATCGTGCCTCGCAATCTTGTTGATGAGGGCGTTCATCGCTCTCGTGTTGCTGCTGTTCTTCGTCTCAGGCATCGCCGATTTGGGAACGGCACCGTACTTGTCCATAAGATCGACCACGTATTCCCACCAGCCGCCGTCTGGTACGGGGTTCTCGACGAGGAGGCTTAGCTCGCGATCGTCGAACGGCTTGTTCTTCGTCTCTATGATCGCCTCGAGAAACATATTGGCCTTCTCGAGCTTGTCCCAGAAGAAGAGGTAATTTTCCGAGAACTCGAATTTATCGAGATTGAACTTCTTCATCACGGCAGGCCTCATGATGTTCAGGCCCGCAAAGAGCCAGCACCTTCCGCTCTGCTTTTGATTGGTGATTCCCTTGGTCTTTATCTTGTAATTGAAAATGTCGTTATACTTGTTGAACATGAGCCTGTTGAAGGCGAGATCCTTGGTATTGTTATTCGTTACCGCGTTGAGGAGAGCGGTCGTCCGCGCATCGAGCTTGAAAGACTCCTTCAGCGCCTTGATCGTCTGGGG
>NATK01000034.1 GCA_002085285.1 Candidatus Latescibacteria bacterium 4484_7 | reverse complement strand
TTGTAATACTTGTCGTTGTCTATCTCCACTCCGTCAGGAAGAACGAGTTTGAACTCGACGGCGGAGATCTGCATTATATCGGGGAAATTTATGATCACATACGCATCGACCTTGTCCTGATCCTTCGCCAGCTTAACCGTTCTCTTCGTGCCTTCCGGATCGAAGGTTACCGATATACTCACCTCGTCGGAAACATACTTTAGCTTGCTCGTGTCCTGTTTCGCAGCCGTAGCCTCTGCGCTGCCCGCCCTGGCGGCGGCGTTCTCCTTTGCAGCGGTCTTTTCGTTGGAGCCCTTTTTCGAGCAGGAAGCCTGAAGCAAAACGAAGCTCAAAAAGATCAACAATGCGGAAAATGTCCGTCTTTTCATCTCCTACCTCCGATTTATCGATTTCTCTGAACAATAAAAATCTACTGTATGGAATACTACAACGCAAGTTCGAAAATTTCAACGAATTAATGCTTTTCACACCGGGAATAGGAATAGACAAGGTGACCCCCCTGTTTTAACAGGTTACGATGTTTCTTCAGTTCCCTTAATGCTTTTCACATATTGAGATTGACCGAGCGGAAGGGTTAATTTAGAATATGGAAGATCAATGCAGAAATAATGATATCGAAAAATCAAACGACTGCGGAAGAGAATGATGACTCAAGGAGGAAATGATTGAAAACGAAAAAGGAAAAATATGAGGAGCTCGCCGCCAAAAGGCAGCAGGCGCTTCTCGGCGGCGGAGAGGCAAAGATAAAAAAGTTGCATGAGTCGGGCCGCCTTACTGCGAGGGAACGTATCCATCTCCTCTTCGACGAAGGCACCTTCCAGGAGCTCAGCGTCTTCGTGACTCACAGGTCGACGTGGCCCGGATTGGAGGACAAGAAGTTCGTCGGCGACGGAGTGGTTTGCGGGCACGGACTCATAGACGGAAGACCTGCATTTTCTTTTGCCCAGGATTTCACAGTATTCGGCGGCTCCCTCAGCGAATCGAACGCTGGCAAGATAACACGTCTCATGGACCTTGCCATGGACAATGGCGCTCCTATAATCGGCCTATGCGACAGCGGCGGAGCGAGGATACAGGAGGGCGTGGCGAGCCTCGGGGGCTACGCCGACATCTTTCTCAGAAACACACTCGCCAGCGGAGTCGTTCCGCAGATTTCTGCGATCATGGGGCCGAGCGCGGGAGGAGCCGTGTACTCGCCGGCCTTGACCGATTTTATCATTATGGTCAAGAACACGAGCCACATGTTTATAACGGGCCCCAATGTGATAAAGCGGGTGACACACGAAGACGTCTCGTTCGAAGACCTCGGAGGAGCGTACACGCACAACAGCAAGAGCGGTGTCGCTCACTTCATGGCGGAGAACGACGAAGACAGCATCGATCTGATCAAGCACCTTCTATCATACCTGCCGCAGAACAACCTCGAGGATCCTCCTTACGTCACACCGAGCGACGACCCGATGAGAATCGAGCCGGAGCTCAACGAAATCGTGCCGGACGACCCGAGGGCCCCATACGACATCAAGGACGTCATCCATCTCATCGTCGATGACGGTGAATTCCTCGAAGTTCAACCCCTCTGGGCGGAAAACATAGTAGTGGGATTTGCAAGGATGAACGGTCACGTCGTAGGCATCGTCGCCAACCAGCCAAATCATCTCGCAGGTGTACTCGATATCAATTCGTCGATCAAGGGAGCGAGGTTCGTGAGATTCTGCGACGCCTTCAATATCCCGCTTGTCACGTTCGAGGACGTACCGGGGTTTCTGCCGGGAACCGAGCAGGAGTGGGGCGGCATCATCCGCCACGGCGCCAAGCTGATCTACGCATACTGCGAAGCGACTGTACCCAAGCTCACCGTCATAACAAGAAAGGCTTACGGCGGCGCATACTGCGTCATGTCGAGCAAACACATAAGAAGCGACTACAATATCGCATGGCCCACCGCCGAGCTCGCAGTCATGGGAGCGGAGGGCGCAGTCAATATTCTCTACCGAAAAGAGATCAAATCGGCCGATGACCCCAAGAAAGCAACAAAGGAATATATAGACAAATACACCGAGGCCTTCGCCAACCCATATGTGGCAGCGAGCCTTGGGTTCATAGACGATATTATTATGCCTCAGAACACGAGGCCCATGCTGATTCAGGCCCTGGAAAACCTGCTGAACAAGAGACAGCAGTTGCCTCCGAAGAAGCACGGCAACATGCCCCTTTGAGAAAGATCGAGCGGCTAAGAGGCAAGGGCGTTCCAGAAGAACTCCGAATCTCTTCGTCGCATCTTCGAAGAACAAGAAAGGAAGATCGATGAACAAGGAAAAGGCGAAAGGCGGGATAGAACCGTCATTCCTCGATTGGGCAAGAAAAATCTACGAACCATTCAAGGCCAAGAGAGGTGAAAGGAAAAAGCGCTTCAGAACCGATTCGGACATAGAGATCAAGCCTCTCTACACGCCGATGGACAACCCCGAATCACAATACGATGTCAAGATCTCATACCCAGGCGTCTATCCGTTCACGAGAGGCGTCTATCCCACGATGTACCGGGGAAGACTCTGGACGATGAGACAGTATGCCGGGTTCGGATCGGCTGAGGAAACAAACAAACGCTTTCACTACCTACTCGAGCAGGGGCAGACTGGACTATCGGTGGCATTCGACCTTCCAACACAGATGGGTTATGACTCGGACGACGATATGGCCCTCGGTGAAGTGGGCAGGGTCGGCGTGGCGATAGACACGTTGGACGATTTCAGGACATTGATGAAGGGAATCCCTCTAGACAAGGTGAGCACATCGATGACGATCAACGCTACCGCCTCGATACTCCTCGCCATGTACGTCGCAATAGCCGAAGAAAACGGGGTTCCGCTGGACAAGATCGCCGGCACCATTCAAAACGACATATTAAAGGAGTACTACGCCAGAGGCACTTACATCTACCCCCCCGCTCCATCCATGAGGCTCGTGACAGACATCTTCTCCTGGTGCAAGGACAATACGCCCTCGTGGAACACGATCAGCATAAGCGGCTACCACATCAGAGAGGCCGGCGCGACAGCAGTACAGGAACTTGCATTCACCCTGTCCGATGCGGTAAGCTACGTAACCGCAGCCATCGAAGCAGGACTCGATGTCGATGACTTCGCCCCGAGACTCTCCTTCTTCTTCGGGGTCCACAACAACCTCTTCGAGGAGGTGGCAAAATTCAGAGCGGCGAGAAGAATATGGGCAAGGATCATGAAGGAGAAGTTCAATGCGAAGAAAGACAAATCACTCCTCCTCAGATTTCACACACAAACTGCTGGATGCACTCTCACCGCCCAGCAGGTTGAGAACAACGTGATAAGGGTCACACTTCAGGCTCTCGCCGCTGTTCTCGGAGGCACGCAGTCACTCCACACAAATTCGAAGGACGAAGCGCTCAGCCTTCCATCCGAGGAGGCGGTGCTCACAGCCCTGAGGACTCAGCAGGTCATCGCTGAAGAAACCGGCGTAACGGACACGATAGATCCCCTCGGCGGCAGCTACTTTGTAGAAAGTCTTACAGACGAACTGGAAACAAAGGTCACTGAGCTCATGGAAAAGATCGAAGCCATGGGAGGAATGATAAAGGCCGTCGAAACACGCTTCCCACAGAAGGAAATAGAAAGAAGCGCCTACCTGTATCAGAAGTCGGTTGAAGAAGGAGAAACGATAGTCGTCGGTGTGAACAAGTATACAGATCAATCTGTTGCTCATCAGGGAAGATTCAGGGTCGACCCCGCAGTTGCGGAAAAACAGATAGCGAACCTCGAGAAGTTCAAGGAAAAGAGGAACGAGAAAAATGTTGCACTGCTTCTCTCAGATATCGAGGAAACGGCCCGCAGCAGTAAGAACATGATGCCTGCGATCATAGAAGCGGTAAAGGGCGGATGCACACTCGGCGAAATCTCAAAAGCCATGGAAAAGGTTTTCGGCAGATTCAATCCCGCTTCAGGCACGGGGGTTTAGAAGCGCCTAAAGAAGGTCCGACGAGATGGCGGCCGATGACAAAGACGGACTCCAGGGACGACCGGCGCCAGATAGCGATGAGCGGGTGGTGACAGACCTCGAAAGAAGGACGAGCCGATGGAGGCCGGCGCCAGATGGTAGCTGTCGGGTGGTGGCAGACCTCGAAAGTTTGACGGTCGGATGACGGCAGCCTCAAGATGGCAATGATCCGATGTGGAAACGGCAGCCTCAAGGTGGCAATGACCCTGTGCAGTGACGGCCGGTGCCCGAAGACTAAGAACAATCACAGAAATCGAACGAGGAGGAAAACACAATGCCACAGAATGTAAAGGGGATCAATCATATCGGTATAGCGGTGAAGAATATCGAAGAGGCGAAGAAGCTCTACTGCGAAGTGCTTGGATTCGAATTCGTCGAGGAGAAGAGACTCGAGGATCGAAAGGTAAAGACGGTATTTCTCAACTCGGGGAACACCACCATAGAGCTCCTCGAAGGCATAGGCGAAGACAGCCCGGTCAGCAAGTTCATTGCGAAGAAGGGCGAGGGGATACACCACATCTGCTTCGTTGTAAATAATATAAGAGAAGCACTAAAGTACTACGAGGAGGCCGGGATACCGTCCGTCTCGAAGGAACCTGCTCCGGGCGCCGAAGGCAAGCTCGTCTCATTCCTCCACCCAAAGGCCACGATGGGCGTATTGCTCGAAGTGATGGAGGATTGATCAAGCAGTGCAGCGAACCCCGCAGCGAGGTGTCCTGAGGAAATGACTGAAAAAGCGACTGAGAAGGCACCTAATCCCACGGACACAAGCCTATAGCAGAGCTATGACTTCGATGAATAATCGCAGACATAGCTTCACCGATAAACTTGAAAAGCCCCGGAAAATCCAAATCTGTCGATTCAGTCGAGGCACCGGAAAAATCTGCAGACGCGCAGCTATGGTGCCGTCTATCACTTCGACGAATAATCGTAGAAACCCCGTCCCGTCTTTCTGCCGAGATATCCCGCATCGACCATCTTCTTCAAGAGGGGGCACGGCCGGTACTTCGGATCACCCAGTCCGTCGTGAAGCACATTGAGGATGTTGAGACAGACATCAAGCCCTATGAGGTCGGCGAGCGCAAGAGGCCCCATTGGATGATTCATACCGAGCTTCATCACCTTGTCTATCGCCTCGGCGGTCGCCACATTCTCCATAAGGCAGTAAACCGCCTCGTTGATCATTGGCATCAAGACTCTGTTCGAAACGAATCCGGGATAGTCGTTTACCTCAACAGGCTCCTTTCCGAGCCTGACGCTGAGGTCCATGATGAGTGAGGTGGTCTCGTCGCTCGTCGCAAGCCCCCTTATCACCTCTACGAGCTTCATCACGGGAACTGGATTCATGAAGTGCATACCGATGAAACGATCTGGCCGATCCGTGGCGGCTGCAAGCGCCGTTATCGAGATGGACGACGTGTTGGACGCAAAGATCGTTCCTTTCGAGCAAACCTCCGAGAGCCTCTTGAATACATCCACCTTCACATCGTAGCTCTCGAAGACCGCCTCGACGACGAGATCGGACCCCGAGGCACTCTTCATATCCACGGACGTTGCGATCCTTGAGAGGATCTCCTTCTTCTCGTCCTCGGATATCACCTCTTTCTTGACGAGCCTTGAGAGGCTCTTGTCGATTGAAGCCATTCCACGCTCGACATACTCCTCCTTGATATCGATCATGGTAACGGGAAAACCGTGATGAGCGAAGACCTGAGCGATCCCGTTGCCCATCGTCCCCGCACCGATCACAGAAACATTCTTTACCTCCATGGATACCCCCCTCGAGTTTGCGTAAAACGAAGAAATTGCATTGAATACTTTTAATCCAATTTATTAAATAAATATTACAACTTATTGATTATCAATAAAGTTCGACACTCAATGCAACGGCGTTTCCACCTCCGAGACAAAGCGTGGCAAGACCCTTCTTTCCACCGGTTCTCTTCAATGCATAGAGAAGTGTGACAAGGATCCTCGCGCCGGAGCATCCGATCGGGTGCCCAAGAGCCACCGCTCCGCCGTGGATATTGACCTTTGCCGGATCCATTCCAAGCTCTTTCATCACCGCACAGGGCTGAACGGCAAAGGCCTCGTTGAGCTCGATCAGATCGAAGTCGTCTATTTTCATCGAATACCTGTCGAAAAGCTTCTTCACTGCCACGGTCGGAGTCATCATGACCCATTCAGGTTTCAGACCGCCCGTGGCATATCCAGTGACGCGGGCTATCGGATTAAGCCCCAGCTTGTTCGCCCTCTCTTCCGACATCATCACCATCGCCGCAGCACCGTCACTGATCTGGGAAGAATTGCCCGCGGTTACGACTCCACCTTCTTTGAACACGGGCTTTAGCTTCGCGAGCTTCTCTGTGCTCGTGTCCGCCCTGGGTCCCTCGTCCGTGTCGACTATGACCGGCTCACCCTTGCGCTGCGGTACCTCAACAGGCATTATCTCTTCCTTGAAATAGCCGTTCTTTATGGCATCGACGGCCTTCATGTGGCTGTTGTAAGAGTACTCGTCCATCTCTTCCCTCGAAACCTTGTATTTCTCCGAGACGAGCTCCGCCGTATTACCCATATGGAAATCGTTGTATTTGTCCCAGAGGCCGTCGTAGACCATCTCGTCTACGAGCTGCCCGTCGTTCAGCCTGTAGCCACTCCTCGCTTTACGCAATAGATAAGGTGCGTTCGTCATACTCTCCATTCCACCTGCAATCACTATTCCGGAATCTTCGAGCTTTATCGCCTGTGATGCAAGAACGACGGACTTTAGCCCAGAACCGCAGACCTTGTTTACCGTAAGAGCGCCCGCCCCTTCGTTCACCCCACCATATATCAGCGCCTGACGAGCCGGATTCTGGCCAAGTCCGGCTGTTAGAACGTTCCCCATAATGACCTCGTCGACCATATCCCCCGTGATACCGGCCCTCTTCATCGCCTCGGCCACAACCATACTGCCGAGCTGAGGAGCGGTGAAAGGAGAAAGGCCGCCGAAGAACTTGCCTATCGGTGTTCTGACCGCACTGACGATTACCGCCTCTTTCATGAAAAACCCCTTTCGCTAAACATTCTGCAAACTTCAACAGCTTCATTCGAATAAAACAGAGCCGGCGCAACCGGCTCTGTTAATCCTCCACTTCGAATTCCTTTTTCAGGTACTCGACGATGTCACCGGTATTTGTCCCAGGACCGAATATCTTAGCCACCCCAATCTCCTCGAGCTTCTCTATGTCTTCCTCAGGGATGATTCCGCCTCCGACAACCTTTATGTGTTCGGCGCCCTTTTCCTTTAGAAGCTTCAAGATCCTGGGGAATATCGTCATATGGGCACCGGAGAGAATACTCAAGCCCACGACATCGACATCCTCCTGGACTGCAGCCTCCGCGATCAATTCGGGCGTTTGATGGAGCCCCGTATAGATGATCTCCATACCGGCGTCACGCAGCGCATTGGCGACGACCTTCGCTCCTCTGTCGTGTCCGTCGAGCCCGGGCTTCGCAACGAGAACCCTGATTCTTTTCCTCATAGATTTCCTCCCGCTTTATTTACGACGGCGACTCAAAGTCCTATCAAACCGTCTAAAAATACTATATCGTCATAAATTCTATCTTTCGCCATCGGGTATCAGAAGAAAGGCGGTTCCTGATACTCGCCGAAAACCTCTTTCAGCGCTCCGATGATCTCTCCCTCCGTGCAGTAACAGCGCGAACAGTCGAGAATCACCGGCATGAGGTTGTCACCGCTTCGAGCAGTCTCCTTGAGGCGATCGAGTTCTCTCGCCACCTTGTCGTTGTCCCTCTCTTCACGCAGCTTTTTCAACGCCTTCTTCTGCTCTTCCTCGACCCTCGGATCTATTTTGAGAATAGGAATCTCTATCTTTTCGTCCTCGAGCTGGAAACGGTTCACTCCCACGACAACCTTTCTTCCCTCTTCGACGGCACGCTGGTACTCGTACGAGCTCTTCGCTATCTCCATCTGTAAAAAGCCCTTCTCGATGGCCTTTATCACTCCACCGAGATCGTCTATCTTCTTGAAATACTCTTCCGCCTTCTCCTCCATCTCGTTCGTCTTCGCCTCTATGAAGTAGCTACCAGCCAAAGGATCGATCGTATTCGCAACACCGGTCTCGTAAGCGATTAGTTGCTGAGTTCTCAGCGCAATCGTGACGGCCTTCTCCGTGGGTAGGGCGAGCGTCTCGTCCATCGAGTTCGTATGTAGCGACTGGGTACCGCCGATGACAGCCGAGAGTGCCTGAAATGCCGTTCGCACTATATTGTTCTCGGGCTGCTGCGCGGTGAGTGAACACCCGGCCGTCTGTGTGTGAAACCGCAAGAGCCATGAGCGGGGATCCTTCGCGTGATACCTGTCTCTCATTCGCTTCGCCCAGATGCGTCGGGCGGCCCGGTACTTTGCTATCTCCTCGAAGAAATCGAGATGTGAATTGAAGAAAAAGGAAAGCCTCGGGGCAAACTTGTCGACGTCGAGCCCGGCTTTGATTCCGGCCTCGACATAGGCGAATCCGTCAGCGAGTGTAAATGCAAGTTCCTGAACAGCCGTCGAACCCGCCTCCCTGATATGATAGCCACTTATGCTGATCGTGTTCCATTTGGGAACGTGATCGGAGCAAAATGCGAGAATGTCGGTAATGATACGCATCGATGGCTCGGGCGGGAATATCCACGACTTCTGTGCGATATACTCCTTCAATATGTCGTTTTGAATCGTTCCGCCCATCTGATCGAACCTTATCCCCTTCTTCTCGCCAGTGCTCAGATAGAATGCGAGAAGGATCGACGCGGGAGCATTGATCGTCATCGAAGTCGTAATCTTCGATAGATCGATACCGTCGAACAGCACCTCCATGTCCTTCAGCGAATCGATCGCAACACCGCACCTCCCCACCTCACCCTCTGAGCGGGGATGGTCCGAATCGTAGCCCATTATCGTAGGCATGTCGAAGGCGACACTTAGACCAGTCTGACCGTTTTTCAGGAGATAGTGATAGCGCCTGTTCGTATCCTTCGCAGTTCCGAAGCCCGAGAATTGTCTCATCGTCCAGAACCTTCCCCTGTACATCGTCGTATAGACCCCACGTGTAAACGGAAATTCACCGGGGAATCCAAGGTCACGGGTATAATCCAACCCTTCTACATCCTCAGGTGTGTATATGGGGCTTACCGGCGCAGAGGAAACTGTGGTGAAGTCGAAATCCTGCTTCGGCGCATCGTTGAATCTCTCATCCCACCTCTTCTTCGCCTGCTCGTAATCTTTGCTTTCTCCGCTATTCATTCATCTACCTCTCGTCTTCTTTGCTCCAATCGTGCACTATATCTATCATCTTCTCGATCTCTCTTACGATGCTGTATGGGGCAATCTTTTTCTCGAGGACATCCTCCATCCTTCGATCTATCAATTCGGCTATTTCTTTGTCCATGGCCAGTCTTTCCTCGACTCTATCGAGGAGCGCTTCCCATATTCGTGAACGAAGCACCCTGCGCCTCTTCTCGTCGAGTATGCCATTCCTCTCAAGATAATCGTAATGCGCCTTTATCTTCTCTTCAAGTGTTTCAAGGCCAGCGCCCTCGAGTGCAGACGTCAAAAGGACAGGCGGCCTCCACCCATCCTCGGGGATATCTTTCAGTCGCAAGGTGTCCTCGAGGTCTCTCGCTGCGAGCTCTGCATCGGGGTGGTCCGATTTGTTCATCACAAAGATATCGCCTATCTCCATCAACCCGGCCTTCATTGCCTGTATGCTGTCACCCGATTCGGGAACGAGCACGACGACGACTGTATGCGCCTTTTCCGCTATTTCTAGCTCGGACTGCCCAAC
>NATK01000033.1 GCA_002085285.1 Candidatus Latescibacteria bacterium 4484_7 | reverse complement strand
AAAGCCATCTTGCATCAGCACCGCCAAAAACATGATCACCGTAAACATCAGACCGTAGTGAAGAGGCAGAAAGACCAAACTTAGCCCACCTCGGAGAAAAACTCAACGCGATGTGATCGAGCAGGTCTCCTCCTCCATCCAAACAGGGCAGTCCGCCGTACGAAAGAAATTTATCCCGTCCCCTGAACTCCGAATGTATGTAGCCGAACTCGATAAAACGATCGATCTTCGAGCTGATAAGATATCCGTAGCCCCACCTGTCTGTAAAATCCGAATAGCTCGAAAGAGAGTTTATAAACAGTCTATTTTCCCTGTATCTTTTTTCTCCGGAAAAGAAAACGATATGGCTTCCCTTTCTGAATTTCAGGTCGATATGCCCTTGCTCCAAGCCGAAACGATATTTGTCGAATGCACGTCCATGATGCCCTGAGTTAGAAGAAAATTTTACGTAAAGAGATATACGATCTCTGGAATCGACCTTTAGCATATAAGCAGCTCGATTGATTGGAAAGATGGAATCCGGCTTGATATTCCATGGAAAAACTCCGTTACTCCTGTCGCCTTTAGCACGCAACTCATAGAGAAGAGAGGTCGATACATGCGTCGTATCTCCGGCTTCGGACGAAAATACGAACGAAGGTGATGCCATGAGTGCCAGAGAGAAAAAAAGAAGCTTATAAATCACAGATGACCTCAATACTGATACTTCCCTTTGCTGCTTCCTTTCCCGAAAGCAATTCCTACGGAAGACGAAACCAGGATCCTGCCATCGCCGGTCGCCTTGAAAGATAGTGCAATGTTGTACGCCTTTCTTCGCCATCTAAGTCCGGCTGAAACTCTTTCCCTGCAAAAGCCTCCCATCAGTTCGAGTGGAGTCCCGCTCTTGACCAGAAAACCGTAATGAGTGGAGACTTCTCCTCCAATATAATCTCTCTCAAACATCAAATAGATTCTCTCACGCCAGAGAAAGGCAACGCCCCATCTCGTCAATCTTTGCCACAGGATTCCGCCATCGTTTCCGTGAAGCTCGCTGCCACCTATATTTCTCATCGAGAATGCAATCGAGATGACGGGTAACGGTCGGACCATTGCGCCAATTGAGGCGGATATTTTATCCGCCGATTCACGTCCTGCAATCTCGGCCTCACCTTTGTTTACCCTCAATAGATCCAGCGAAGCTCCCCCGGAGAGAAATGAACCTACGGTTCCTCTCATAAAGCGAGAAGCAACGGCCAGAGACACCACATCGCCATATTCACCGTCTCTACCGTTCTCTCGATACCACCCAGCGCCAATCACGGTCCGCCTGTACGGGTAAGCAGCAGCAATGCTGGCGATCCAATCGGCATCGTCGATAGAACCGCCAAAAAAGTTCGCCTCTACTCCTCCTCTATCGAGGAGAACAAATCCTGCTGGATTGATGAAAATGGATCCAACATCGTCCGTCACCGAAACAAAGGCTCCGCCTGATGCAGTGGAACGACTCGTCATCGGAAACGGTTCCGGCAACACTTCCGCTCCTGCAGCAATATCATTTACAGCAAAAAGGAAAATAACTATAAATATCCTCTTCATAGCGATGTCTGTTCTTTGATAAGAATCAAGCCCTACTACACCGACGGTTCAAACTTTAGAGATGTGATTCAAAGGTAATAGAGTGGTCGGACATAAAGAATATTCGATACTACTTTTCATCCCTGGCAGTTTCATCCAATCTTTTCAAACCTTCGAGAATCAGATGGTCCAGCTTTATATCGAGCAAAATATCTTCGTCGCTCGGAAGAATATTGTTGAAGAAGACGAATCTTCCCTCCTGCCATGAAAGAACATCATACACGACTTCCTTCATCTGCTCCTGGATAGTGTCTACCAGAGTATCATAATCGAGGTATCCGTGTTTTATTAGAAGGTTGCCTATCCTCTGTTTACTATCCTGGGACAGATACTCGTGCAAAATCTCATCGAGCTGTTGCTGCGTAATGTGGCCCTCTTCTATGAGAAATTGACCGATCTTTTTACTCCGGGTATCTACCGTGGCATAAATGAGTTCACCTTCTTTAAAGAAAAAACTCGCAACATTGTCATGTCTGATGAATTTCAATTCACCGGTCAAACGAGACATGTTGAATATCTGAAATATCGTAGAGGGATCGACAATCGAGAGTTCGCCGCCGAAATCCATTAGGAACCACCTCCGATATTGTGTCAATCAAGTATCATGCCTAAATCATGCTCCTTTTGAGATATAGAGCCTTTATACCAATTATGCTCTGCGATATTATAACCGAAACGAAGGCAAAACCTAAAACATAATATGAAGAAGAAATAACCTTCGTCGAAACAGCTCCTTCGGGCAAAGCGGGCAGAATAATCAAAAAAAGGATCAAGGGGCCCTGAACAACGGCTGCCACCTTCCCTGCAATTGTCGCCTTCAATCTTGGGATAGCTCCAAACCCTGCCAGAATCGCAAGCCCTGCAAAGAATTCGGCATACCTTATGAGAAGAATCGCAAAAAGCCAATCTGGCACGAGCGAGCGACTCCAGAAATAGAAGAAAACGACGAATGTCGTAAGAATGTCCCCGAGAGGATCGAGCATCACTCCCATCTTCGTTACTCTGTCGAATCGTCTTGCTACCAGGCCGTCAACGATGTCAAGCGAAGCCCCGAGAGCGTATAGGGCAGCTCCGACAAACGGAAAACCGTTGAACAGAAAGAGTGATATCGAAGGTACGAGAAGAATCCTCGCAAGGGTGATGATGTTCGCAGCATTGAGCCTTTGAAGAGGCTCACCATCTGTGTCCATCAAAAGTGACGAACACTTGAAGAGAAAAACCGCACAAACCAATTCGGTAAAGAGCGTCCATACGAGAATCCTCAACACCAAATGGGGGAACAGGATATATATCAAAGCTGCGTACAGGAAAACAACTATAGTAACGACAAGATGAAACGTAAGGAGTGAGCGTTTCATTGTGTCGCTGATCTTCAGCATAGCCAACGGATTGTTCGCCTTTCCGAAAAGGGAACAAATTGTTCAAGCGATCTACATTTCCCTGAGTACGGCCTGTGCTGCAGCCACGATGGCAATCGGCACCCTGAATGGAGAACAACTGACATAATTCAGGCCGATTCTATGACAGAACTCAACAGAAGAAGGCTCACCGCCGTGTTCACCACAGATCCCGACCTTGAGATCGGGATTGGCACTTCTTCCCTTGTCGACCCCGAGCTTCATGAGCTGACCCACTCCTTCCTGATCGAGCTTCTGGAACGGATCGTCAGGCCAAATACCCTTTTCTAGGTAGTCGTTGAGGAACTTGCCCGCATCGTCACGGCTCAGCCCAAACGTCGTCTGAGTGAGATCGTTCGTCCCGAAAGAGAAGAATTGCGCGACAGTGGCAATGGAATCTGCAGTAAGTGCCGCCCTCGGTATTTCAATCATCGTGCCTACGAGGTATTCGATTCTTTCACCGCATTCCTTCTGTACTTCTTCTGCAACCTTGACTACGACCTCTCGCTGTGACTCAAGCTCCTTGACGTCACCCACAAGCGGAATCATTATCTCGGGCTTCGGCTTCTTCCCTTCCCTGGCCAATTCGCAAGCTGCCTCGAATATCGCCCTCACCTGCATCTCCGTTATTTCCGGGTAAACTATCCCTAAACGGCATCCTCTATGACCGAGCATCGGGTTCGCTTCACGAAGCGATTCCACCTTCTGCGTGAGAGATTCTTCTGACATTCCCATCTTCTTTGCAAGTTCGGCGATCTCATCCTTTTCCCTGGGCAAAAATTCGTGAAGCGGCGGGTCGAGAGTTCTGATCGTAACCGGCCTCGGCTCCATCACCTCAAATATACCCTTGAAATCCTCTCTTTGCATGGGGAGTAGTTTCGCCAGCGCCTTTTTTCGCCCCTCGAGATCGGAGGCAAGTATCATCTCGCGCACCGCATCGATCCTGTTTCCTTCGAAAAACATGTGCTCTGTCCTGCACAACCCTATCCCCTCGGCACCAAAGGCCACGGCCTTGGAGGCCTGATCAGGCCTGTCGGCGTTTGCCCTGACCCCGAGCTTCCGAATTTCATTTGACCAACTGATCAAAGCCTCGTAGTCCTTGAAGACATCGGACGATTCTTTGTCCATCGAATGATCGATCAGCACCTGAATCACTTCGGATGGTTTCGTTGCAATCTTCCCCTCGAGCACCTCTCCGGTCGTACCGTCGATAGAAATAAAATCCCCCTCCTTGACGATCCTTCCCCCTGCTTCTATCTGCCCTTTCTTGTAGTCTATCTTCAAATCCTTGGCACCGACCACACACACCTTGCCCATCTGCCTTCCCACGAGAGCGGCATGCGATGTTGCGCCGCCGGCCGAAGTGAGAATACCCTTCGAAACGCTCATACCCTTTATATCCTCCGGACTCGTCTCAATTCTGACGAGAATCACATCTTCACCTTTCGCCGCCATCTCCTCGGCATCCACTGCAGAGAAAACCACCTTACCAGATGCGGCTCCAGGGCCTGCATTGATACCGTGCGCTAGCAACCTGCCCGATGAAACAGCCTTCTTCTTTTCGACGTCGTCGAAAATCGGTTGTAGGAATTGGTTGAGCTGCTCGGGTTCGATCCTCATTATTGCCTCTTCCTTGCTTATCAAGCCTTCCCTCACCATATCGACTGAGATCCTGATCGCTGCAAAGCCCGTCCTTTTGGCAGTTCTCGTCTGCAATATCCACAGCTTTCCGTCCTGAATGGTAAATTCAATGTCCTGCATATCCCTGTAATGTTTTTCGAGACGTCTTCTCACATCCTCGAGCTGTGCATAGATCTCAGGCATCTCTTCCTCGAGAGACGGCAAACCGCTTTCACCCTTCTGCTTCTTGTTTATTGGCTGCGGCGTACGGATCCCCGCAACGACATCCTCACCCTGAGCCTGCATGAGATACTCTCCGTAAAAAACGTTCTCGCCTGTAGCGGGATTTCTCGTAAAGGCCACACCTGTTCCGGATTTCTCCCCGAGATTTCCGAATACCATCGACTGAACGTTCACCGCCGTTCCCCAATCGTCAGGGATACTGTTCAGTTTTCTGTATGTGATCGCTCTCTCGTTGTTCCACGAATTGAAGACGGCTCCTATCGCCTGCCACAATTGCTCCTCGGGATCCGTTGGAAAATCTATCCCTCTCTTTTTCTTTATCATTGCAATGTAACGGTCTATGAGATCCTTCAGATCCTCCGTGGACAAATCGATGTCTCGTTCCACACCAGATTCCTTCTTCTTATCGTTGAGAATCTCTTCGAACGGGTCGATGTCGTCCTTCTTTTCCGGCTTCATGCCCAGAACCACGTCACCGTACATCTGAACGAACCTTCTGAAACAGTCGTATGCGAATCTCTCGTTTTTGCTCCTTTTGGCCAGCCCCTTCACCGTCTCGTGATTGAGGCCGAGGTTCAAAACCGTATCCATCATACCAGGCATACTCACCCTCGCACCCGATCTCACAGAAACAAGAAGTGGATCTTCGGGATCACCAAATCTTTTGCCCATCACCTCTTCAACACGACTGAGATTCTCCGCGACTGTTTCCTTCAGTCCCTTCGGATATTCACCGCCATGTTCGTAAAAATAGGTACACACCTCGGTCGATATCGTAAATCCTGCCGGGACCGGAATGCCAAGATTTGTCATTTCGGCGAGATTTGCTCCCTTTCCGCCGAGCAGATCCTTCAAGTGAGCGTTGCCCTCTGCCTTGCCATTGCCAAAAAAGTAAACATATTTCTTCGACACTTCTCGACCTCCCAAAGTCTTGATGTTCCTCTGTTGCAAAAGCAACAATTTGTGATTTCGTTCGATCCGTTCCTACGAATATTACGACAAAAATAACAATTATCAATACAAAAGAACCGCCTTTTTGACCTCCTTCCGGCCGCTCGTTTCTATCGAAACGAAATAGACGCCCTGCGCAGCTCTATTGCCGTTGTCATCCCTTCCGTCCCAGACTATCGAGTCATTCCATTCGATCGATCTTCTCGAGCATAGCGTCCTTATACACCTTCCGCTGCAATCGTATACCTTTACGGAAAAATCCGTACTTCGCGGAGCAAAGATATCCAATCTCATAGAGGCATCAAACGGATTGGGGATGATGCTCGAAATTGTAACATTACTCCTGTAACCGGGAACATTGATGCCTGAAGCGAGCGTAACATCAGGGATCCCCCATCCGTACGAATTGTCGGGTGAGGCAACTCTCGTCGCACTTTTCTTCAATGCGCTCAACAAATCCATGGGAGTCCAGTGGCAGTTTATCGCCAGAAGCAAGGCACAGGAACCAGCCACAAGAGGGGCCGAGAAAGAGGTGCCGTTATACCTGTGAAACCCAGCCGTATCTGAATAAGACACCGTATAAACATCTACACCCATGGCTGTAAGATCGGGCTTGATCCTGCCGTCCGCCGTGGGCCCCCTCGAGCTGAAGGATGCAATCATGCCGTCTTTGTCAACAGCACCAACTGCAATAACACTGTCACCGTCTGCTGGAGCTACGAGACCCGCCTGTCCCCTGTTCCCCGCCGAATTGACTACGACGATTCCGTGGGATACAGCAATATCGGCGGCGCGGGTGCAAAAGGCAGTGTTGCCGTCTAACTGATCACGCGAATACCAGTCGAAGTAGCCCAAAGAACTCGTTACGATATCGGCACCGGCACTATCAGCCCATTCGATGCCCGCAATCCAATTATCCTCCTCCACAACGATCTCGTTATCCACGATCTCCGTCTTGGCAAGAAGATAATTCGCACCCCATGCCGGTCCTATAAGATTCCCCTCGTCATGTCCCGCTATAGTCCCGAGAACCAGTGTGCCGTGGAAATCCTGATCAAACGGATCTCCCGGCTCATTGCTCGTCACAGAATCGTCGTTGACGAAATCCCATTCCGCCAATACGTTGACGCCCTTCAGGGCTCTGTGCTCCCTTTTGAACCCCGTATCGAGTATGGCTACGGTAATGGGATCGTTGCCGCTCAGAGTGCCCGACCCATTGTACCCTCGTTTCAAAAGCTCAATGAGACCGAGCTGTTCAAGTTGATCAAAGCTACCACCGAACGGGTCATCACCTGTTGAAATTCGAGAACGATCGAACTCATTATAGGCCTCATGTACCGATACATCCATCGGTATCCTCTCGACTCCAACCAGTTCAACTTGCTTTACGAACGGCAAAGAGCATATGGTACCAATCCGCCCAACCTCCACCAATGCACTGACTGCATTGAGAAAACGCGAAAGATGCCTCAGATTGTTAATATAAGGATGCAACGCAGCTATATAACCTGGATTCACAGGGACATCGTACCAGTCGGCCAACACACTGCTTCTCAGTAATCGTCTTCTGGCAGCACGTTTTGAGATAAATTCACTTGGATCTCTAAAGCCTTTGTCCCTTTTCTCAATTCCCTTATCGGTAAAGAATATCCACAGATTCACGATATCGCCGCTGCCAAAAGAATCCAAGGAATCTCTTAGACGATACCCAAGTTTGGCATTACTCGTTGAAGAGTCTGAATGAATATCCTCTGCTAACGTGCGTTTGGAAAGGCTTGCAGCCAAAATAGCCAGGAAGATCACTTTGACAATAGTTTTTCGCATTTCATCTCTGGCTTGATCTGTTCATCATCGAGGCCTTGACGATCTCGAAAGTGATAAAGTCGGCGTGGTGCAAAACAATTGCCTCGGGGTTCCTGTACGAACCTTCCCCCTCTCTCGAATGAAGAGCGATGATGTGGCAGACCTCTTCTGGAAGACCGAGCTTGTAAGCAAGGGCCAGGCCAGAGAGAGGATGTCTGAGCAACCTGCCGGAATACGAAACTCCAATGCCTTCATTTGACTTGCCGAACTCTAGCAACTTGCCGACATCGTGGAGAATCGCTCCCGCTATGAGGTAATCCCGATTTAGTTCGATTCCGCCTTCCTCTTTGAGTGATTCACTCACCCTGATAGCAATGTCTGTTACGAGCCTCGTGTGATCTATCAGGGAAATAGGCGTATCGGAGACGAGAAGCGTAAACGGCAGTTCGTTCAGCTCCTCTTCATTCCATCCACCCAATTTAAATGCTTCGTTCCAAACCTCTATGACCTTATTACGCAGGTCTTCTTCCTCGATGAGCTCTATTTGTGGAATTATCTTCCTCCACTCGATCACCATTGAACCTCCAACTGACGATAGAATACAAATAAAAAATTCAAACGCTTCTTGCTTCGAGCACCTTGAAAGGCAAAGAAACTATTTCTTTGTCCTTCTCCTGTAAGCCGGTTTCTTTCTCCACCTCCCTATGGAAAGGTATCGTCCTATGTTTGCATCGTCCTCTATCTTCGGCATAATTGACTTCTCGGTGGTCGACATGATCATCGTCACACCCGGGCCATGTCCACTCACGAGACACGAAGCATGAACGATCACACCTATGGACATCGCCCCATTCCTTATTACCCTGCCGTATCTTGCATCCAGGTCTCTTATGGCAATAACATCCCCGATGCGGAGTTTCTGCAGACCATACCTCTGAACAGCGTCCTTGTCCGGTATTTGAATATCTATATCACCACTGTAGCTGTGTCTTGAACCATATCCCGAACCAAGGATGGAAGACGGGATCACGTGCGTAACAGGAACGACCAGCTGTCCCTTGTTTTGAGTGATTCCCATCCTTTCAAGAAGTCCGGGTGAAATATTCATCACATGAATCTGTGGAAAATCGAGCAGTTGCAATCCCTGACCGTATGCTCTAACCTGAATTCTATCCCCAATGGCGAGTCTTTCGAGGACACCGTTGGGGAAATCGATCAGAACATGCTCGACGCCGCCGTGTTTGCCCGTCACCATACCCTTCGATCCCGTCTCCGGACCACTCACGACAAAAGCCTCATTGCCTATGCACGAGAGCACGTTCAATCCCCCGAGTATGTTCTGATCAACTGCCTTTTCCTCTCTCGTAATGATGACACAAGGCTCTATGTGATCCCCCTCGAAATCGAACACCGAATCTCCTACCAGAACGTTGTAGCTTATCCCACCTGTAGCTGGCAGAACAAACGGCTGCCCCTGATTAGACACGATGAATGGATTCCTCAAAGGTACTTTGGGATTGGAAATAACACCCTGTACCGCTTTGATGACCAGCCTTTTCCCGTTCGTTCTAATCAAGATTCAACTCATCCCCCAATAGATCAGTTGTCATCTATCTGTGCTCTCTGAAGCTTACCGCTGTAATCGACATAAATCGATTTCCACTCGCAGAAGATATCAAGTGCTGTTTCAGCCGCCTCACGGTGACCGTTCCCCGTTTCTTTAACGCCACCGAAAGGCAATTGAACCTCAGCGCCGATCGTCGGACCATTTATATATGTGATCCCCGCCTCGATGTCTCGCATCGCCTTGAAGGCCTTATTGACATCCTGAGTATAGATCGAACTCGACAACCCGTACTTGGTGCCGTTGAGGATTCTAATGGCATCGTCGAGATCTTCGGCATCTATTACGGAAAGGACAGGCCCGAAGATCTCTTCTTGAGCGATTCTCATATCAGGCTTCACATCGACAAAGATCGTCGGTTCGAAATACCACCCTTTATCGTACTCACCACCCGTCAATGGATTGCCGCCGTAAATCAGCTTGGCTCCTTCTTTCTTTCCTATCTCGACATATTTCATCACAGTTTCGCGCTGGCTCTCACTGATCACCGGCCCCATATCCGTCGATTCGTCCAGCCCATTTCCTATCTTCAAATTCTTGGCAGCCTCGACAAGCATATCGATAAATTTGTCCTTTATGGGCTTATGAACGATCAGCCTAGAAGTAGCAGTGCAACGCTGCCCCGTAGTACCGAACGCTCCCCAGAG
>NATK01000032.1 GCA_002085285.1 Candidatus Latescibacteria bacterium 4484_7 | reverse complement strand
CTACTACCTGCTCGTCGGGCAACCGTCTCGGATCGAGAAAATCGTTCATGTACTGATGCCGTTTTATCGCTGCAAAAACTTTTGCCTATTTCCCTCTTTGTGTTAGACTGATTCTTTGTTGGAAAAGAGTAAATCGAGTAGTGGAGGATGAGATGATAAAAATATGCAAGATCGCTGGTATTATGATCATCGTCGCGGCGTTCTGTTCGCCTGGTGTTTCGGCCGATGAAAGGGGATGCTTTGGCTGCAGTGACCTTTTGAAGATAAAGAATGTCACCGATCCGGCGATTTCACCCGACGGTTCATACGTGGCGTTCGTCGTCGTAGAGCCGCCGGATACGTCAGAAGGCGAAAAGACGTATCAGGGCGATATCTGGATGGTTGATTTCGACGGGAACGAGCAACCGAGGCCTTTTGCCTTCGGTCCAGCCGATGAGAGATCGCCCGTGTGGTCACCAGACGGTTCCTGGCTCGCTTTTACGGCGGACAGGGAGGGAAAGGGCAGGCGCTCGATCTACAGGATTCGATTCGCGGGAGGAGAAGCCGAGGAGTTGGCTTCGTTCGACGGTTCGGTCGTTTCTTTTGCGTATAGTCCCGACGGTGGACGATTGGCTGCAGTCGTCATCGACGGCCCGAGCAGGGCAGAGGAGGAGATGCGGGAAAAAGGTTTCGACGAGGAGCTCTTCGGGACCGAAGAGAGATACAAGAGACTCTGGATAGTGAACGTACACACGGGCTCCAGGAGGCTCGTTTCCCCTGACAGCATGAATGTAGAAGCGATATCATGGTCGCCTGACGGAAGCAAGATAGCAGCCGTCGTTTCGAAAGTTCCCGGTTCAAACGCGGAGTACTTCCATTCGAGGCTCGAGCTTCTAAACCCTGCTACCGGAGCGGCAGCAATGCTTTCCGAGAGGGCTCAGGGTAGGCCTGAGTTCTCTTCAGACGGCAGCGCGATATGCTTCATGTACCCTCTTGAGAATCCAAATGTCACGGTACCAGTTCCGGTAGTGGCTGTCATAGGCACGAACGGCAAAGGTCTCAAGCTACTCGGGGTGAATTACGACGGAACGCTCAATCGGCCCGTGTGGGATCCGGGCACGGAGAAGCTATTCGTTTTCGATATGGCCCATTCGACGGCGAGGTTTTCTCTCCTCTCCGTTGAGGACGACAGCGTGGAGCCTGTGACGAAGCTCTACGTCCCATATTACGGCGGTGACGTCTTCGATGTTTCGAAGGACGGTTCGAAGGTCGTTTATGTAAAGGGAGCTTCGAACAGACCGGGTGACCTCTACAGCAGGGGATTCGGATTTCTTCAGGGTGAAAAGAGGCTCACCCACATGAACGATTTTCTCGATTCTAGACGGTTGCCCGAGGAGAAGGTAGTGGAGTGGCAGAGCCGCGACGGAACGAATGTAGAGGGGATCCTTGTCCTTCCGCCCGGCTGGAAGGAGAAGAAACGCTACCCCGCAGTACTGTGCATTCACGGTGGGCCGATGTGGGCGTGGTGGCTCGGGTGGCACGGCTCGTGGCACGAATGGGCGATTCCGCTGGCATGCGACGGATACGTGGTGCTCTTGCCGAATCCGAGAGGTAGCCTAGGGTACGGAGTCGGTTTCGCAAGGGCGAATTTCGAAGACTGGGGTGGCGGAGACTTCGAAGATATAATGGCTGGTGCTGATTTTCTCGTGAACGGCGGCTATGCCGATCCTGCGAGAATAGGTATAGGCGGTTGGAGCTACGGCGGCTACATGACCTCCTGGGCCGTAACGCATACCAAGCGTTTCAAGGCCGCTGTCGTGGGAGCCGGTGTAACGAACCTATTCAGTTTTCACGGGACGACGGACATCACTCCGACATTCCTGCGCAAGTATTTCGGAGGTATAGCTTACAGGAGACCCGATACATACAGGAGTCATTCTGCTGTCAATTACGTTGAGCGCGCGGCAACACCCACCCTCGTGCTTCACGGCATGAGCGACAAGAGAGTACCTACCGAGCAGGGGCTGGAGTTTTTCAGGGCGCTTGATCAGGTGGGTGTCGAGACGAAGCTTGTGCTATATCCGCGCGAAGGGCACGGGTTCAGAGAAGTGCCTCACCAACTCGATCTGATCAACAGGGTGCTCGACTGGTTCGATGAGCACCTGAAGAAGTGACCGAGCATCTAAGATAGCTGTTCAATGGGGCGTGAATGCGCGCCCGGGAATGTGGATTGCTCAAGGATTCTGTCCTTTAAGGGCATTTTTTGCGTTCCTCGAATGCCGTATATTGCAGCATGCCCGATTCCTCACGCGTTTTCTTCATCGAATCTTTCCAGCGATTTCTCCACCGCTTCGACTGTTTTTTCATCCGGGTCGATGACGATGACGTCATGCACGTTCTTGGGGTTGAAAAGCTTGAGTGCCTCGATGATCGCATCGGCTGCATCGGAAGGTTCGAGCGTGTCCCCGCAGCTCGGGCCGCAGAGAACGGGCATGGCGATGGAGGAGCATTCAAGCTCGTCGGCGGACCCGAGGGCGGATAGAATGGATGACGTGGCGGACTCTCTCGTATGCTCGCTTTCCTTCTCGGAGGGCATGAGTATAATGCAACGCAGAGGCAGCTTGCCCGCTACGATGTTCACAGGCCCCTCTGTGAGCCTGGCGGCAGCGGCCTTCGCCTCATCTTCGATATCCGTTCCGCCCGCCTCGATCAATGTTTTGCCTGCTGAGCCCTGCAGTGTACCGTCAGGTCCTGCCGTGCAGATCACAGCATCGGTGAATGCGGAGACTATTTCACCGTGCCTCAGCTTCACATTGATTTCGTTTATCTCTGTGACGAATCGGTTCTCCTCCATCGAGATGCCCGCGAGTATCACATCGACGCGCTTCTTGAAGAGGGTGACGAGGTCTTCTCCGTGCTTTGCCGCATACCTCACACTCTTGAGCACATTCTCTTCGTCTGTCTTTCCCTCGATGTAGCCTTCGACCTTTTTGCCGATAGGCTCGAACAGCTCGATGAACTTTTTTCTTTTCAAAAGCTCGATGAATTTTCGCTTTCGTGCTTGCCTTTCTTCAGTAGATTCAGGTGACATTGATGGCTCCTTTGCTTCGGGAAAGTTCTGTTTGTTTGCTCACCTCTCCAATCATGCAGGCGCTGATTTATCGCAACTTTAATAATTTCAAAATGCACTTGCCTTCAGCCGAAATCACTGGAACGAACGAGCTGTATGATTGTATAATATCTCAAATTTCCTTATTATGGGAATTCGTCCAAAACACACTGTGGTATCTTAAAAGAGAAGGGGGCAATATGAAAAGCAGATTTTTTTTGTGTGCTGGTTTGCGCCACGTTTCGGTCGTCTTGTTGACGGCCGCGTTGCTCGTGTCGTTCGGGGGCGCTGATCTTGCGAGGGGTGCCGCGACTGCCTTGGCTGAGACGAGCAATTCATTCTCAGCCTCATCGATCAATGCAGGTTCAGCGTTGTCGCCCGCATCGACGGGGGGAGTTGCTGCGGTTGCGGCGAGGGCAGAGACGAAGAAGCCGTTTACTCCGGATGAAATTTGGAAACTCAACAGGGTTTCAGACCCCGAGCTTTCGCCCGACGGAAAGTGGATCGCCTACGTCGTTACGGTGACCGATTTCGATGCCAACAGGAGGAACTCCGATATCTATATAATCCCATCGACGGGTGGCAAGCCGAAGAAGATGACAACGAGCGACAAGAGCGACAACTCCCCGAGGTGGTCTCCCGACGGCAAGACGATTGCATTTCTTTCGAGCAGGGACGGCGATACACAGATCTACCTCCTCCCTATAAACGGGGGAGAGGCACGCAAGCTCACCGACTTCCCCGGCGGTGTCGGTGATATGATATGGCTTCCTGACGGCTCAGGACTCGTTTTTACTGCGAGGATATACCCTGACTGCAAGGACCTCGACTGCATAAGAGAAAAGGACAAGGCGAAGGAAGAAAACAAGGTAAAGGCGATGGTGCACAAGCACCTTATGTACAGGCACTGGGACAGATACGAGGACGGCAAGGTGCAGCACATCTTTCTCGCCAGACTCGATGGGGGAGAGCCTGAGGACATTACACCCGAGCTGAAGTTCGATGCTCTTACATTCTGGCTCGCTGCCTCGGGGCGCGAGTTCTGTGTTTCTCCCGACGGGAAGACGGTCTACTTCTCAGGCAAGCAGGATAGGAACCAGGCTGTTTCGTACAACGAAGAGGTCTGGCGCGTTCCTGTGGCCGGCGGAAAGGTTGAACGTGTGACGAGCAACCCCGCTGCAGACACCCATCCGAGGGTTTCTCCGAACGGCAAGTATCTCGCATACACGGCGACGAGAAGACCTGGATACGAATCGGACCGCTATGAGCTGATGGTAATGAAGCTTCCCGACGGCAAACCGCGCAGCCTCACCGCAGATTTCGATAGAAGCGTAGGCACATTCTTCTGGTCATACGACAGCAAGCGGATCTACTTCGAGGCGGAGGACAGGGCCGATGCAAACCTGTTCAGCGTTTCATTGAAGGGGGGAGATGTAAGGACGGTCGTAGGAGGCGATGGGCCCACCGGGCACGGTTACCATTTCGACGTACAGGCGGGTCCGAGGGACGGGTTTTTCATATACAGCTACAGACCGATGACCCATTACTACGAGCTCTTTAGATGTGATAGAAGAGGCAAGAATGTTAAGCAGCTCACCTTCGTGAACAAGGAACTATACGACAAGTACTATTTCCCC
The DNA here is from genome assembly GCA_002085285.1 of Candidatus Latescibacteria bacterium 4484_7. Lineage (GTDB taxonomy): Bacteria > Krumholzibacteriota > Krumholzibacteriia > Krumholzibacteriales > Krumholzibacteriaceae > 4484-7. The sequence continues at coordinate 5,181 of NATK01000032.1, read as the reverse complement.
GATGCCGAGAAGATATGGTATGACGGTGCGGGTGGCACCAAGGTCGAAGGCTTCCTTGTAAAACCGATTAACTTTGATCCGAATGAAAAATATCCGATGATGGTAAGGATCCACGGCGGCCCTCAGCAGATGTTCGGTTATGCCTACAGGACGGAGTATGCGATATTCGCTGGAGCTGGTTATGCCGTATTTTTCTGCAATCCGCGGGGCTCTACCGGCTACGGGCAGAAATTCTGCGACGAAATCCGTGGAGATTGGGGTGGAAAAGCCATAACGGATATAAAGAATGGCGTCAAATACGTGCTCGACAATTACAAGTGGATCGATCCGAAGCGAGTAGGTGCATGGGGTGGTTCTTTCGGGGGGTTCGTATGCAACTGGCTCGAAGGTCACAACGACGACGATATGTTCGCAGCGCTTGTCGCACATGCCGGTGATGCAGAGCAGTGGAGCTCATACGGCTCGACGGAGGAACTCTGGTTTCCCGAGTGGGAGTTCTACGGGACGCCATGGGAGAACCCCGAACTCACAGACAAGCTTTCGCCTGTAAGGTATGCCAAGCATTTCCATACGCCCGAGCTCATCATACATGGCGAACGCGACTACAGGGTGCCAATAACCGGTGGGGAGCAGATGTTCACCGCCCTTCAGAGGCTCGGTGTCCCTTCCAAGATGATCCGTTTCCCCGATGAGGGGCATTGGATTCTAAAGCCTCAGAACCAGAGGTTCTGGTATTCGCAGATTCTCGATTGGTTCGACCAGTGGCTCAAGAGAGGCGGCAAGGAGAAGACGGTCGAAGGGGACGAGGTGATGTAGCACGGTTCCGGGTACCGTGCAATCCCGAACCTGTCATTTTTTCGAGTCTGCCCGCGGGTGCGGCTGCCGTTATTTGCGTAGCCTTTTCAGCATCAAGCGAGACCGCGTGTTGTATGGATTCAGTTCGAGCGATCTCTCGAAAGATGTAACGGCGTTTGTAGTGTCGCCCTTATCGATGTATATGTATCCGAGTCGGAGGTAGTTGTTCGAAATGGTTGCAGGAGTGTCCGCCGCAACGACCATGTTGCTCAAATAGAACAACAGGGCGAGTGCGATGAGAGAAAGTGCCAGTTCCCCGATTCTTTTCTTCACAGCTAGCCTTGACAGCTCGACGACGGCCGCTCCTGCGAAAGGAAGAAGAAAAGGGAGCACGGGAAGCCGGTACCTTGCCAGCACGTAGAAGATAAGGGCGGCGGCGAGGTAGGAGATGACACCTCCGTAGAGAAACCACAGCGACCTTGCGAATCGAGTGGTGAGAAAGATTCCGATAACGGCGATCGGGACGGCTATACCGAACGGAATCAGAGGGAAATGCAGGGGGCCGGGGAATCTTTCGTGGAAATAGATGTTTTCGACATTCGCCCTCTCGTAGCCGTTCCAGAAGTAGATGAATTTGCGCCATAGCATTGCGAGCTCTTCTTTCGGATGTCGGCCTATGTATTCTAACCCCTTTCTCGTCCAAAAACGCGACACCTCAGTGGGCCCCAGCGTTCTGTTTTCTTCATACGAGGCGATTCTCTTCATCTTTATCCACTGAATCACTGGAGTTGCACCGAGCTTTTTCCCCTTGTATTCGGGTTGAGCGTAAAAGCCGTTTGTCGAGGGGTTGTGTCCGATGTAGAAATTGATTCCGCCGCCCGTTGTTAGAGGGATGAATTCGTGAGTCAGGATTGCATTCCTTATTGCAAGAGATGATATAGATAGAAGTATCCCCATGGTCAGCGCTGTGAGTGGCAGGTATCTCGGTGTCTCCGTTCTCTTCGGGCGGGTGCCGGTGGATTTGTATATGGGTACTTCGTTCTTTGACCAGAGGTATATATGAATGAAAGCGAACGGAACGAGGAAGAGGGCGACCGGTTTTGCAATGACCGACATGCCGAGGGCTATTCCTGCTGCAAGAGCGGACAGGAATAATGAGAGATTGGTCTTTCTTCGCTCTGGATGTGCAGGATCGAATGCCCCTTTTACATCGATGTTCCCCGATCCCATCGGTTTGAATGAGTAAACTAGTATAAGTATAAGCAGCGCATTCAAGAATACGATCAGCGTCGCTGGGACCAGGACTCCCTCGTAAAAGATGAATGGTCTATAGAGTGCTGCGGCGAGTCCTGAGATAAGACCTGCGACGGCCGAGCCGAAGAGCCTCATCGTAACGAGTGTGATGAACAGGCAGGTCAGCGAGCCGAGGATCGCCTGAACGAGCCTCACCTTGACGAGACCAAAGCCTAAGATCTTGTAGACGAGTGCAAGAAACCACGGGTAAAGAGGTGCCTGCATGACCCGGGTCGGGGGCTTTGCTCCGTGCTCGACAATGGCCCTCGCCCATTTGTCGTAGAGTGCTCCGTCGAGAGCCGGGTTCGAAGCGAGCGGGTTGTACCTTTCTGTATAAACGACGTGGGCGACTCTTACCGATAGAGCTACGGCGACAACGGCCAGAACGATCAGCACGTTTCTCCGGATATGCACCTTTTCTCCTCGCTGCGAGCTGTCATTGTCTTAGGCGGTCTTGGTATAAAAAGTTTTTCATTCGGGCGGTCTCACTGCTGCAGCAACAAAATGGACAAGGGCGTCAATGCCCGTTTCGGCGCTTTGCAGACGAGCGGTGCTTCCTCGGCTCTGCTCTTGCCCGATCAACTATTTGTAGCAGAAAAGGGCATCTTCAGTCAAATCAGATGAGCTGTTTATGACTACAGGCGCATAGTTGTTTCTTCCCGAGGCCGGTTCGCTCTCGCCGCTTGCAAAGATGGCTCGTCGCTCTGTTCCCTGGCATCTATGAAAGGCTCATTTGGCTAAGATGAAGAGAGAATCTACGGGCATCTCCAATATTTTCCGCCCTGCGTATTCGACTCCGCCCACATTGATCAGGCTGTCGATGATCGAAGGAACATTCCCTTTGAGGGTGACGGAGAAGATCGATCCCCCGACGGTTCTGAATGTAACGCGCGGGACGCCGGTTGTCTCATGGACCGTTATGTTGTTCTTGCCCAATGTGCATCCGCTACCCAGTTGCACCCCGTCTATAAAACAGGAGCGTGGTGGTTTGCGTGTCGAGTAAACCTCTGCATCGATACCGAAGTGTCCGTGCGAATGTGTAGCTTTGAGGGCTTCTTTGCCAGCCATGAAACCGAGCACTACATAGGGGCCGAGGTGGCCGTGGAACGCCTTTATATACGTTGCCGTGGGTATGGGGGTTTCTTTGAGGTGTCCGTGGGGGGCGATCGGAGTCTGCCAGAGCCTCTTCAGGGTCGTAACGGCATCGGCGTAGTCTGTTATGGATGCGATCCTGATGTTTCCCTCGGGGGTGCTCTCCAGGACGAATCCGCCCTTTTTCGAGCGTACGAATTTGTAGCTTTCATCGGATAGCCTTACACTCGTTTTCCCAATCGCTGCAACTGTCGTCAGCTCGTCGTACAGAAAGATGTGTCTGTTGTTTTTGTCGGGGTTGGAAGCTGTTTTCTTTATCCATCGGGTTGAAACAGTGGTGTCGGTCAGAGATGAGAAGATTTCTTTTGCAGTGCCGTTCCGCTCGATGTCCACTACCACGATCTTCGCGCCGCTTTCGAGAACCGTCTTGGTCGATTCTTCGTCCCACGAGAGATTCCAGCTCCGGATGACCGTAGTTCCATGCCTATTTTCTACTTCTGCGGGAAGCCAGACTGCATCGCACTTGGAGAGGATATGGGGATAGTGTTTCTCGAGGCTGAAGAGGTTCGAGAGGGGGCCGAGAGCGAGATAGCGGATCGGTTTGTCGCTGAATATCGCACCGCTTATGTCTTCGAGCCAGAGCGTGTCGGCGGAAAGCTCGCGCGGGGGAGGAAATTTCGCACCGTTGAGATTGTTTGCCGTCTTCCTCCATGGGGGTGCTGCGCCTTCTAATCGGCTTCCTATATAGATGGGAATGTCGTCGACGTCAACGGATTCGAGCAGGCCTATTAGATTGTCGCTGGCCTTTCCCGCCGATGCAGAGCCCTCCACCGTGACGAAACTCGCTATGCATTCGGTGTCATAGGACAGAAGGGCCATTACGGCTCTGACGTCGTCGAGCCCCATATCTGTGTCGACGATGAAGTTGTTTGACCGCATCGTTTTTTCGTGTGCCGTAGCGGCGGCATCGGCAACGATCGATATGATTACAAAGAATGCGATTGAGGCAAACAGCTGCACAGCAGTGTCACCCAGCTTCATCGAGAGGCGCGGATATCTTCTCAAAGCCGTTCTCCTCCTTCCGCCTATAGCGGATCGGACCGTTCGTAATCTCCCTCGTTTCAGGTATAGTAACACGAATATTCAAAAAGTAATACTTTATTCTTGACAAAAATAACACATTTGTAAAATATGTGCTACTGAAAAATTGATGCTCACGTGTCTTAAAAAGGAGGACTTGTTATGAGGGGAGAAAAAGGGGCGGATTCGTCGATGAGGTTTTCGTTGGCGGCGATCGTTTTGTTTTCCTTCGTTCTCGCGGGCTCGGCATTCACCGGTCTCGATGCCGGTGTTGCTCGGAGTGACAGCATAAAAGCTGAGCGGGCCGGCATACATGCCTGTGCAGACAGAAATATAGGCGCCGTCTCGACCGCATGCGCCGGCCTCGATGAAGGTAACGACGGTGAAGAAAAGAGCGGGATGACAGCTCAATCGGCGGTATCGAAGAATGATTCGCTCCCCTTCTACAGGATCTCCGAGATAGTAGTAACTGCGGACAGGGAGTCGGCACCTGTAATGAACGTACCGCAGTCCGTAGGGCTTTTGAACAGAAACGATGTCGAATGGACTTTAGCAAATTCTTCGACCGATCTTGCCGGCGATCTAGCCGGCGTCTTCATCGAGAGAACGGGCTCTTTCGGCAGGAGCGATGTCTACATAAGGGGACTCGGTTCGAACGGGAGGCGGACGACGGTGATGATCGATGGAAGGCCTGAGAAGATGGCTCTTTTCGGCTGTACGATAACCCATTCGTTTCTTCTTCACGATGTAAAGAGGATAGAGGTGGTTCGAGGGCCAGCGTCTCTGCTCTACGGGTCGGGGGCTATGGGCGGGGCGCTCAATATAATAACTCGTGATGCGGACGAGCCGTTCAGCGCCGATTTCAAGGTGGGGAGAGGCAGCTTCAGCACATTCGTTTCGACGGCAAGGGCGGCTGGCAGG
>NATK01000157.1 GCA_002085285.1 Candidatus Latescibacteria bacterium 4484_7 | reverse complement strand
TATCAGATAGGGCGGTATTGATTTCGGTTTGGGTGTTTTGAATCGGGGAGGTTGAATTGGAGATCCTCTTTCTCTACGATAGATTACTACAAATAAGCACTAGACAACTCGAGGCGGTCAAAGAATGTGATTTCGAAAGAGTGGAAAAACTTACGAGAGACAGAGAAAATGTCACGGGTAAGATATGTCGCATAATGGAGAATGAAACATTCGATTCGGAAAGTGAGATTTTCAAGAAGAAAGCTTACGATTATACCGAGAAGATCATAAACCTCGACGAAGAGATAAAGAGCAGGCTCCTTGATGAGCTATACAAACGAACGCTTAGACTCTCCAAGTTAGAATTACTCGAGGACTTTTGAGGGCGTTTTGGAACTGCTCTCCGGTCTGCTACAATTTTCCTTTAGGAAACGGAAGATACATCATGACCCCTTATAACAGGGGGGTCACCTTGTCTATTTCTGTTCCCGCTACAATTTTCCTTTTTTATTGAAGTATCATCGGCTTTGTGCTAATAATCCCCACGAAGAAAGCGTATGCCATTTATATTATTCGGGGGAGCAAGGTATGAAGAACGGCAGAGTGCTTATCACCGATGACGAAAGGTCGCTTCTAGAGATACTGGATCAATTTCTATCGAAGAAGGGTTATACGGTGAGCTGTGCCGATTGTGCTGAAGAGGCAGTGGAGCTCATCGACCGCGACGAGTTCGATGTGGCCCTCATAGATCTCAAGCTCCCAGATCGTTCTGGGATAGATATAGTACGTCACCTGCGTGATAAGCAGCCCAGGACAAGATGCATTATAATGACCGCATATGCGTCGGTTGAGAGCTCGATAGAAGCATTGAGACTCAATACGTTCGACTATGTCCGAAAGCCTTTCGATCTGGTTAAGATAGGAGAGGTGGTGGATGCGGCATACGGCTATATGATGCTTCAGGATCAGAACTCGAGGATAATCGACAAACTGGAAAAGGCGAACAAGCGCCTCGAGAAGAGGAAGAACGATTTAAGCAGAAAGATCATGCGAACGAACGAGGAGCTTGCGAGGGCGAACGAGTCGCTTAAGAACCACGTGACTAGATTGAAGATGCTCTACCAGATGGGTAGGGACATAAGCTCGGACGAGAACTGGAGCGATGCGCTCGACAGATTCCTTATGGCTCTGTGCAAATATCTTGACGCCGAGGGGGCGGCTCTTCTTCTCTTCAGCGATTCGGGGAAGACGCTCAATGTGAGGACGACCTATCAGTTGGAGGAAGAGTTTCTCACTTCAACACTCGAAACACTAAGGGATGCACACGGCAGGGATCTGACGCCATCCGAGATATTTTCTCTGGAGAGCTACGATGGAGAGCGAATCTTCTCTTGTCTCGAGATGAGGAGGAAGTGGCGGGAAAACATCATCCCCCTCATATACAAGGGGAGATGGCTCGGATTCCTGCTCGTTAGGAAGGTGTATCACTCGAGACTCTCCTATCTGAGCGATTATCATTTTCTCAATACGATTCAGACGATTCTCTCTGAGGAAGTCGCAAACGCAGTAACGATAAGCAAGTTGCGGAACCTGAAGAACTTCAACGAAACGATCCTAAACAACATAAACAGTGGTGTCCTCACGACGGACAGGGATGGTAGGATCATTTTTCTCAATAACAGAGCTCGCGATCTTGTCCCTGATTCGCTCGAGCAATTACATTTCGACGATCTCTTCGTCAATCCGTTCGGTAGCGGAAGCCTCTTCGAGCACCTCATCGGCAGCGACAAGCCGAACGGCAGCGTCGAAGTAGTATTGAGCAAGGGTGATTTTTCTGTGCCTGTCAGATTGAACACCTCTGTTGTTGAGCTCGATGACTATCATGGAAAGACGCTCATTGCGATTTTCGACGATCTCACCGAACAGAAAAGGATGGAAGAAGAGCTTAGAAGGGCCGACCGTCTTAGATCGCTTGGCGAGCTCTCGGCTGGAGTGGCTCACGAGATAAGGAACCCGCTCACGGGAATAGCGACGACGGCACAGGTTCTCCGGGAAAAGCTCGCAGACGAGAAGGATAAGATTAAGTATCTCACCGTTATTCTCGACGAGATAAACAGGCTCGACGGGATAATAAAAAATCTGCTTCTCTTCGCAAAGCCTCAGACACCCAATCCAACCAAAGGGTCAATATCAGAAGTGCTGAACGAGGTAGTCGCGCTGCTTTCGGAAAAAGCTTTGGAGCACAGAGTTAGGGTCTCGATCGAAAACACACTTGAAGATGATCAATGCATCATAGACAGGGGGCAGATCAAACAGGTAGTGCTCAACATTGCACTCAACGGGATCGAGGCATGTAATGAGGGAGGAAATGTCGCTATTGTACTCGGCGAGGGTGAAGAACCCTCTTTCATTAGAGTTATGGTCGAAGACTCCGGGCGCGGGATACCTGCTGAACTCGAGGATCGGTTGTACAATCCGTTCTTTACGACGAAATCAAACGGGACCGGATTGGGTTTGTCCATTTCGAGAAAGATCGTCGAAGCCCATGGGGGGAGACTCTACCATGAGAGCGTTGAGGGAAAGGGAACGAAGTTCTTCGTCGAGATTCCGAGAAAGATGGCGGCGGCGGTGAGTGGCAATGTTTCTTCGCAGTAATCAAAGGGGTTTTGCATATGTCGAAGAGAATACTGATAGTCGACGACGAGAAGACGATAAGGTGGTCTCTCGGAGAGGCGCTTAGAAACATCGATTACGAGGTGGCTGAGGCTGAAAACGGCAAGAATGCCTTGAAGGTTTTTCAGGATGATCCTTTCGATCTCGTGATTCTCGACCTCAAGCTGCCTGACATAGACGGCATTCAGGTTCTCAAAAAGCTCAAAGAAACGGACAGCGAGGTGCCCGTTATAATGATGACGGCATACGGCGAGATAGAAACAGCAGTTGAGGCTATAAAGAACGGGGCATACGATTTTATCTTGAAGCCGTTCCAACTCGAAAAGATGAAGGTGTCGATAGCCAATGCACTCGAATCGAGCAGCTTGAAGCAACAGCTCGATGGGATCAGAAAGAAAGAGAGGGAAACTTACAACTTCAAGAACTTTCTCGGTCGAAGCAAGGTGATGCAGGAAGTTTTCAAGAAGCTCAAGAAGATCGGTGAGAGCAAGGCGAGCACGATTCTTATTCAGGGCGAAAGCGGAACGGGCAAAGAGCTAGTCGCTCGTGCGATCCACGAGAGCAGCAACGGTTCGAACAGGCCATTCCTCGAGATTAATTGCGCCGCTTTGCCCGAGACCCTTCTCGAACGTTCAGACGGGTAGGAGGAGTGAAAGACCTACGCGTAAATACGAGGATCATCTCGGCTACGAACAGGGATTTGAAGCAGGCGATCAAGGAGGGGAAGTTTCGAAACGATCTCTACTACAGATTGCAGGTAATTCCCGTTTATCTTCCTCCGTTGAGGGAAAGAAAGGAAGACATACCGCTTCTTGCGAATCACTTCATTGCCATGTTCAATAAGGAGTTCAAGAAAAACGTAAGGAGCATAAGCCCCGAGGTTGAGAAGCTCCTTCAAAGATACTCATGGCCGGGAAACGTGAGGGAGCTGAAGAACATCATAGAAAGGGCGATGCTTCTCGAGGCCGAGGAAGAGCTTTTGCCAGAGCATCTGCCTCCCGAGATCACAGGGAGTGAAGAAGAGATTTTGCCTCATGAAGGGCCGGCGACGATAGATGAACTATACCCCATCACCTTGAAGGAGATGGAGAGACTCGTCATAGAGAAGACACTCAATGAAACGGGTCAAAACAAATCGCAGGCGGCGAAGATTCTCGGTATAAGCAGACAGACACTTCGTGAAAAGGTCAAGCAGTACAGGATCGAATAAGCCCTGTTCTTCGATCCTGTTTTCCAATCCTCTCGAACTTTTATCTACAGTTTGCAGAGACGGGAACAAGATACAGCACACCAACTGCCGGCATTTTTCCTGCTATTTTTTACTGCAAAGATATTGACCAATAGAATGTCCCTCTGGCAAACATTCTTCTTCACTTTGTGCTATCAAGATCGATCGGCCAGGCAAATTTTTCCCTATTATCACTGACCTAACCCCTTGTATCCCTGTTAAATAGGAATTTTTTTTCACACATGCGTAAGTCTTTCAAATGAAAAGGCATGCTTGTTGCCCCTACAACTGAGCAGTTTGGTCGAAAAGAAAATTTTTCCTTCTTTTTGAGTGACGAAGCCCAGGGAGGAAAGCAAAGATGTCGAAACAAATTCATGGTTCTATTGAAGTGGACACGGAAAGATTTGAAATGCTGCTCCACGGAAAAGGAACGAGGAAAATCCGGTTCTCAGTGGAAGATGGTGCAGAGGGCATGGTGAATCTCGAAAAGCTCCTTTCAATAATGATTCATCAGGTAAGGAACCATTGTATGAGTGTCAAGGGGTACGCTTCGCTTCTTTCCTATGAGGAGGACCTCAATGACGAGGCTCGGAAATGGGTCGGTAAGATCAATAAAGGAATGGCTGGCCTCGAGGGCTTTCTTTCCACCTTCGAGAACTATCGTCTTTCGAAGATGCCGTCTGTTGGGGCGATTGATCCCGTTATTGTTCTGAATGACGTCTGGAATGAATTGTCCTCGTCGAAAGGGGCGGTTGAATTGAGGATCGACGTACCCGGAGACTCAAGAATCATGGGCGACATAAACGATTTCAGGAAGATGCTCAGGCATCTACTCGCGAATGCCATTGAGGCGATCGAAGAAAGAGGGGTTATCGAATTTTCTTTTCGAAACCTTTCCGGCACCGACGGTGCCGAAAGATGGATGATCGAACTGCGGGATAACGGCAGTGGAATGAATGCCGAGCAGCTTGCAAACGTAGACAGTCTTTTCTATACGACGAAGAGTGGACACCTTGGCTGCGGATTGAATCTTGTCTTTGCCGCAGCATCGAGGATGCGGGCCGACGTGGAGATCGAAACCGCTCCGGGACATGGGACTATTGCAAGAGTAGTTAAAGGATAGACGGAGGTTATGGGTAATGGAGAAGAAGATTCTTATAGTGGACGATCAAAAGCTTACGAGAGAGTTTCTCATCGATGCACTTTCGACAAAGTACGAGGTGTCCGAAGCACAGGACCTCGCAGAGACGCTTGAGGCGGTGGAGAAAGATTCGTTCGATGTGATCCTCACAGATGTCAAGATGAACGACAAGGACGAGGGGCTCGAGCTATTGAAGGTGCTGCACAAGAGAGGAATCAAATCCACCGTAATAGTGATGACTGGCTATGCAAGTATCGAGCAGGCCACGGAGGCTATGAGACTCGGAGCCTACGACTACATCGAAAAGCCTTTCACGGTAGATGAGATAAAGATAAAGCTGGAGAAGGCGTTCGAATATTCAAGTCTCAGAGACGAGAATAAGCAACTAAAGAGGAAGCTCAATATATCGAGAGGCAAAGAGATAATCGGGTTCTCTGCGAAGCTCAAAGAGATACTTAAAACAGTCGATATGATCGCCGATACCAGAGCAACCGTTCTCATCACGGGAGA